>JAPKZP010000479.1 GCA_026393735.1 Acidobacteriota bacterium | reverse complement strand
GTCGGCTACGACGTCGTCCCGAGTAGCCTCTCCCGCCCGAACAACCTCTCCCGGAGAGGTTCTTCGGTTGCGCCGGAAGAAAACCTCTCCGGGAGAGGTTTCTCGGAGGCGGCCGGCGAAGACGGCGTCGAAGACGTGGAGGAGCGGATTCACGCAGCGGAGTACGCGACGCTGCGCCGGAAGCTCGCCGTCGGCGTCGTGCTCAGCCTGCCGGTCGTCATCCTCGGGATGGCGCACGTTCAGTTCGCAGGCGTGAACTGGCTGCAACTCGCGCTCGCCACGCCCGTGATCTTCTACTCGGGCTGGTCGTTCTACCGCGGCGCATGGAAGAGCATGCGCCATCTCACGGCCGACATGAACACGCTCGTCGCCGTCGGCACGGGCGCAGCCTTCCTGTACTCTCTGGCGGCCACTGTCGCGCCAGGCCTCGTCTCCACGAACCCCCATGTCACGGCCGGCCACATGGCCGCCCCGGTCTACTTCGAAACCGCCGTCGTCATCATCGTCCTCGTGATCGTCGGCAAACTGCTCGAGGCCCGCGCGCGCGGCCGCTCGTCGGAAGCCATCAAGCGCCTGATCGGCCTGCAACCCCGCACCGCGCACATCGTCCGTGACGGTGTGGAGATGGAGGTGGCGACGCGCGACGTGCTGGTGGGCGACGTTGTGATCGTGCGCCCCGGCGAACGCATCCCCGTGGATGGCGAGGTGATCGACGGCGCCTCAACGATCGACGAATCGATGCTGACGGGCGAGTCGATGCCGGTCGAGAAGGCGACAGGCTCGCCGGTGTTCGGCGCGACGATGAACGCAACCGGTGCGTTTCGGTTCACGGCCACGCGAGTGGGCGCCGAAACGGCGCTGCAGCAGATCGTCCGTCTCGTGCGCGAGGCCCAGTCGCGCCGCGCGCCCATCGCCCGCATGGCCGACGTCATCTCGGCCTACTTCACGCCGACAGTGATTGCGCTGGCGGCGCTGACCTTCGTGCTTTGGTACGCCTTCGCGCCGGCCGAATCGCGCTTCACCATGGCGATGGTGAGCGCGGTGGCTGTGCTGATCATCGCCTGCCCGTGCGCCATGGGCCTCGCCACGCCGACGGCCATCCTCGTGGGCACGGGGAAGGGCGCCGAAATGGGCGTGCTGATTCGCGGCGGCGACATCCTGGAGCGGGCGGGCGCGGTGACCACGGTGGTGTTCGACAAGACCGGGACGATTACTGCCGGGAAGCTCAGTGTGACGGACGTGGTGTCTGCAGGGACTCGGGATTCCCGACGTCGCCTGGGCGTATCGGGCCAGGCCATGTCGAGGCAGGCGGGAGTCGGGGGTCGGGACGACAGAGTCGGGGACGATTACGCCGTCACGGCGCTCACCGAACACAACCGAGACATGGCGGAACGCCACCTCGACACGGAACTGCTGGGGATTGCCGCGGCAGTGGAGCAACATTCCGAGCACCCGCTCGCGCAGGCGATTGTCCGGGCGGCGACGGCGCGCGGCGTGCGAATCGCGTCGTCTGCGGATTTCGACGCCGATCCCGGGCGCGGTGTCCGCGCGAAAGTCGGCGAGAGATCGGTCCTCGTCGGCAGCGCGGCGTTTTTGGAGCAGGCCGGCATTTCGACCGACGCTCTCGCGAGTGACGCGGACCGCCTCGCGGCGCTGGGTCGGACGCTGATGTGGGTTGGCGAGACGGGGCCGGGCAAGGACAGGGCCTTGCCCCTACAAGCCGACCCTCACGACGACCAGACCCCCACAACGGAACGCTTGTCAGGGGAGGACGACGTTCACAGCGTGCGACCTCCAGTCGGTGTTCTGCGCGGTCTCGTCGCGCTGGCGGATACACCTCGCCCAGAAGCACCTGCGGCGATCGCACGCTTGCACGCGCTCGGCCTCGAGGTGGTGATGCTGACGGGGGACAATGAGCAGACGGCCAGGTCCATCGCCGCCCAGGTGGCGCCGAACGGGGAGATCGCGCGCATCGTGTCGGGCGTGTTGCCGGATCGGAAGACCGACGAGATCAAGAAGCTCCAGGCGAGAGGCGTCGTCGTCGCCATGGTAGGCGACGGGATCAACGACGCGCCAGCGCTCGCACAGGCCGACGTCGGCATCGCCATGGGGACTGGCACCGACGTAGCGCTCGAGGCTGCGGATATTGCGCTGATGCGGGCGGACCTGAACGGCGTGGCCGATGCGATTCTGCTGTCGCGGCGGACGATGCGCGTGATTAGGCAGAATCTGTTCTGGGCGTTCTTCTACAACGTGCTGGGCATTCCGCTGGCGGCCGGCGTCCTGTACCCGTGGACGGGCTGGCAGCTCAGCCCGATGATCGCCGCGGCGGCCATGTCGTTTTCGTCAGTGTCGGTGGTGACGAACAGCCTCCGGCTGCGACGACAATGACAGGGGCCGGGCAAGCACGGGCCTTGCCCCTGCAAGCCGACCCCCGCGACTACACGCACCTCGGCGTCTGGCCTTCGTGGGATCCGGATTCAGCCGGATCCAGACAGCACGATAGACAAGCACGAGGGCTCTCCCTATGGGGGCTTGGCGAGCATCGGATTTGAGCACTGACCCCCAAATCGACTAAGCTCTGAGCATCTCAAAGCCCCAGACGTCGCGACCCGGCGCCAGCCTCGGCACCCGGCGCGTTTCGTCCCGCATTTCCGGAGGCATACACATGCGCAAGGTCATCTGGTCCGCTCTCGCAATCGCGCTCGTCATGATCGTTGCCAGCGCCAGCCCGGCGCTCGCCCAGTCCAAGCGGCCCACCGTGGCCGTGCTGAACTTCGACTACGGCACCGTCCAGCAGTGGTGGGAAGGCAACTGGGACATCGGCAACGGCATCTCCGACCTGATTGTGGACGGCCTGGTCGAAGACGGCAGCTACCGCGTCATCGAGCGCAAGAAGCTCGACGCCATTCTCGCCGAGCAGAACTTCTCGAACAGCGACCGCGCGGACCCGTCCGGCGCCACCGTGGCGAAACTCGGCAAGGCGCTGGGTGTGAAGTACATGATCGTCGGCTCCATCACCAAGTTCGGCATGGAGCAGAAGAACGTCGGCATCAGCGGCGGCGCCTGGGGCGGCGGCAAGTTCGGCGTGGGCGACGTCGGCACCAAGAAGGGCAAGGCCACGGTGGCCATCACGGCGCGGATGGTCGACACGTCCACGGGCGAAATCCTGGCCAGCGCCAAGGGCGAAGGCACGTCCACGCGTAGCGGCCTGCTGTTGGGCGGCGGCGGCGGTGGCGGCGGGCAGGGCGGCAGCGGCGGCGTCAGCATGGGATCGTCCGATTACCGCGAAACGGTGCTGGGCGAAGCCACGGAAGCGGCCGTGAAGGCGGTTACGGCGAAGTTGATCGCCGCGAAGACCCGGCTGGAGTAGGTTAGCGGCAGGCGCCGCACGGCGTCGTCGCTTTTGGTCGTAGCCCGGGGGCGTTAGCCCCCGGGTCTCTCCCGCCACCACCAGATCTGGTGGTCTTCCCCACCCAATTCGGCACGATCTTCGCGATTGACCATCGCTCCAGACGATGGCATCGTCGTCCTTCGCACGAGGTGGCGCGGAGGGCGACATGTGGGAAGTTGACCAGGCGTTGGAGCGAGTGACGGAGTATGCGCAACTTGGCCCGGGCCGCTGGCGTGCCAGTTTCAACGGTTTCGTGACGGTGTCGACGGAGGCAGGCTCACCGAACGACTGCCAGTAGCGACTTCGGAAGATCGTCGACCTGATACTGGCCGAAATGATCCTCAGGGGTGGTCGAGGATCGACCAGCGCTGTAGAGCCCCCGGTCGTGCAGAATGCCCAACCTGTTTCGGGATCAGATACCGCAGATTCCGCCAGGGCTGAAGAGGCCCCGGGAACGCGACGCGCGAAAACTGGCCGAAAGGCGGCTGTTATCGCGCGGACGAAGCGACGGACGTAGTTGGCATCAAGGTCGCAGGATATAGGGGTATGGACACCACCGACACGACCAGGATTCTTGACTATCTCAAACGCATCGATGCAAAACTCGGCGGAGCCGCGGACAAGGAAGAAGTCGCCGCGAAGGACTCGATGCCAGCCCAGTTCGCGGCGGTCCACGAGCGCCTGACCACGATGGACGAGCGGTTTGACGGGGTGGACACGCGCCTCGACAAGGTGGACACGCGTCTCCGCACGATGGATACGCGTTTCGACAGCGTCGATGACAAGCTCGAAAGGCTCGACACCCGCGTGAGCGAAGTCCAGCTCGGGCTGGCCACGCTTGCCGCGACAACCAAAAAGAACTTCCACGCCGTCGACCAGCGATTCAACCAAGTGGACGCGAAGTTCGCAAGCGTGGACGCGAAGTTCGCAGGCGTCGACCAGCGATTCGTCAGCGCACAGCGCCACGTCGACGCCAAGTTCATGGTGCACAGCGCGGAGTTGGCGAGCCACATGGAGCGACTGTACAAAGAACTCTCCGGGCGGCTGGAGGACGTGGAACCGCCGTGCGGTGGTACTGGTGGCGGGAGCGGGACCGTGCTGACAAGCTGACAGGTTGGCTTCAGCTGTGCCCCGGAGGCAGCCGGCCCAGAGTGAAGTCGAAGGGAAGCCTTCGGGCTACGGCAGGCGCAGAGGTGTCTTCCCGCCCTTGTAGATCACGCGGCCGAGGCGCTGCAGGTAGCCGGTGAACTCCCCGTCGCCGGTATCCTCCGCAATCGCAGCACGCACCTGGTGGATCTTGGCGTCCAGGTCGTCGGCCATCGACAAGATGAACGCTTCGACGGTCATCGGCTCCACGGGCGACCCGAACTCGAACGAACCGTGGTGCGACAGGACGACGTGTTCGATCTCGGTGAGCAGGGCAGGAGGAAATTCCGGAATCGACCGCCCGGCCTCGCGCACCATCACGACGCCCAGGGCAATGTGGCCGAGCAGATTTCCTTCGCGCGAGTACGAAGTCGACGCCTCGTAATTCAACTCCTGCAGCTTGCCGATGTCGTGCAGCACGGCACCGGCGATCACGACGTCGCGGTTGGCCTGATACGCGTCGGCGAGCTGAGACGCCACGCGCGCAATCTGCAGGATGTGCTCCAGGAAGCCGCCGCGATACGCGTGATGCACGAGCTGCGCGGCCGGCCAGATGCGGAGCTTCGCCTCGTGCTCGCGCGTGATCCGCTCGAGGAGCGCGCGCACGAACGGCTCCTGCACGGACGTCACGAGCGCGACGAGCTCAGCCCACATCTCGTCGAGCGGCCGCGGGGCCGACATCACGAGTTCCTCTTCGCGGAACCCCTGCGCACGGTCCTGCTCGACGTGCACGCGCCGGATGCGCTCCACCACGAGCTGCAGTCGACCGTTGTACGTGTTGGCGCGGCCCTGCACCTTCACGAACTCGCCCGCGTCGAACTCGCCCTTCTGATTCTCCACGTCGTCGAACACCCGCGCAGCGATGCGCCCGGTCGCGTCCTGCAGCGTGAGCGACAGGAATTCGCCATTGCGGCCCGGCCGGGCTTCCTTGCCGGTGCAGAGGAAATAACCCCATCCGGTGGTGTCGGGGGTGAGCGTGCGAAGCGGCGGGAGACGGTTCATCGCGCGCCCCTATGCCTTCTCGTCTTTCGGGCCGAGCGCAAACGTCATCGTTCCCTCGGCGCACACCTCGCCGTTGACGCGCGCCACGCCGTGCAGCCAGCCCATCTTGGAGCGCAGCCTCTTCACGGTGGCCGTGATCTCCACCTGGTCTCCGGCGTAGACGGGCTTGCGGAACCGCACGTGGTCGATTCCCATGAAGAAGATGAGCTTGTCCCTGTTCTCGGGCTTCGCGAGGATCATGATCGCGCCAACCTGTGCCACGGCCTCGGTGAGCATCGTAGGGGGCAGCGTGGGACGCTGGCCGGGCTCGCGCGCCAGCACCCGTTCGTTCGCCGACACGTTCTTGATGCCCACGATGCGCTTGTCGGGCTCGAACTCCGTGATGCGGTCCACCAGCAGGAACGGGTAGCGGTGGGGCAGGATGCGCTGGATGACGGTCTGGTCGTAGGGCAGTGGTTCCACGATGAACAAGTATAATCTCCCCTGTGACCGAGCCGATTGATATCGACATCTTCGCCGCGTTGGACGGCGCCCAGACCGGGGTGGCCAAAAGCGACCGCCAGCTGCTGACGACCATGTTCGCACTGGGCCGCGAGGTGGCCTCGGTGCTCGACCTTGAAGAGCTGTACCGCAATCTTCCGGGCCTCATCTCGCGCGTCACCGATTTCCACGCATTTGCCGTCTACCTCCTCGATGAACGCAAGGGCGAACTCCGCATCGTCCACGCCGAGGGCTACCCGGCCGGCACGACGAACATGCGCCTCAAGCTGGGCCAGGGACTGGTGGGATCGGCGGTACAGGCGGGACGCCCGCTGCTCGCGAACGACGTGTTGACGGACCCGCGCTACATCGAGGCGGTGCCGGGCACGCGGGCCGAGCTCGTGGTGCCGCTGCGGCGCAAGGGCCACGTGACAGGCGCCATCAACCTCCTCAGCCGCAACGTGGGCGAGTTCACGCCGGCCGAGGTGGAGACGCTGCGCAACTTCGCGGCGGCGGTGGCCATCGCGATCGAAAACGCGCAGCTGTTCGCGACGGAGCGGCGCTACGCGGACACCATCGAAACGCTGGCCGAAATCAGCCGCGAGTTCGCGTCGATCCTCGACCTGGACGAGCTGCTCAAGCGGATCGCGACGCGCATCAAGAAACTGATCCACTACCGCACGTTCGGCATCCTTCTCGTCAACGAGGAGGGCACCGAAATCCAGATGCGGCATGCCGTGCGCTACGACGAGGAAATCCTGCAGAAGCGCGTTCCGATGGGCGAAGGGTTGGTCGGCTACGCGGCCGCGCACAAGGTGCCCGTGCTCGTCGACGACGTGTCCAAGGACGAGCGCTACATCAAGGTCGTGGAGGACGCGCGGTCGGAGCTGGTCGTGCCGCTCCTCGTGAAGGACCGGTGCGTGGGCGTATTCGACCTCGAGAGCCCCGAGCTTGGAGCGTTCACGAAGGAACACATCGAACTGCTGACACCGCTCGCGGCCAGCGCGGCGGTCGCCATCGAGAACGCGCGGCTCTACGACGAAGCGAAGCGCACGCGCGAACGCCTCGAGAAGGAAGTGCGGTTCGCGCAACGCATCCAGCGGGCGCTTCTGCCGACGGAACTGCCCAAGCGCATGAAGGGCGTGGACGTGGGCATGCGCTTCGAGCCGGCGCGCGAACTGGGCGGCGACCTCTACGACTTCCTCGCGCTCGAGCCGCACACGCTGACGGTGGCGGTCGGCGACGTGTCGGGCAAGGGGGTCCCAGCTGCGCTCTACAGCGCATTCGCAGGCGAACTGGTGCGGTCTCGAACCTACCGGCGGCGCTACACGAAGGTGGGCTCGAGCCCGGGCGAAATCCTGGCGTCGATGAACCGCATCCTCCACGAGCGCCAGCTCGAGGAGTACTACTGCACGCTCTGCTACGCGCACTTCGACTTCAAGCGCCGAATTGTGACGATGGCGAACAGCGGATTGCCGTACCCGGTTCATTGCAACGCAGAGGGCTGCGGGCAGATACAGATGCCCGGCGTGCCGCTCGGGTCGTTTCCGGGCATTGCGTACGACGAAGTCACGATCGAGCTGCGCGCCGGCGACGTGTTCGTGTTCTGCTCGGACGGCATCACCGAGGCCATGAACAGGGACGGCGGTGAGTTCGAGGCGAAGCGGCTGCTCGCGGTCGTCGAGCGGATGCAGGCGCAGCCGGCGAAGGCGATCGTGGACGCGATCTTCGAGGCGGTCTACGAGTTTTGCGGGGACGCAGAGCAGAACGACGATCGGACCGCGGTGGTGTTGAAGGTGACGGCGTAACCGGGCTCTGGGGGCGGACATGGGGTTGTGGAACAGGCCTTGAGGCCTGTTTGTACGCAGGGCTGAAGCCCTGCGCCACGTTGGGTATGGAGGGATCAGTCATGCGTCCAGGAATCCTGCATGTGCCACTGCTCACCGGCAGCCTGGTACTCCTCGCGGCCGTCGCCCATGCGCAAACGCCGGGTCCGACGTCGGCGCCGGCCGATCGCGTGGTCCCTCAATCGGCCGCATCCCTTTCCGTCCCGGCCACACAGCTGAAGTCGCAGGCGGCGGCCGCGCTGGAGCGCATCGCCGGCGCAGTGGACGGCGTCGTCGGCTACTGCGGCATCGACCTCACGAATGGGGATCGGTTCGAGCGGGCGGCGGCGCAGGTGTTTCCGTCGGCGTCCACGATCAAGCTGGGCATCCTCTACGAGCTCATGAAGCGCGAAGACGAAGGCACGCTGAAGCTGGACGACACGATCAGACTTGACCGGGCGCGCGCCGTGCCGGGCGGGATCCTCTACGAGCTGGGCACGCCCGTGCTCTCGCTGCGCGATTACGCCAACGTGATGGTGATCGAGAGCGACAACACCGCCACGAACGTCCTTATCTCGCATCTGGGCATGGACAAGGTCACGGCGCGCCTGTCACAGGCGGGACTCGCGAACACGAAGCTCCGGCGCTACATGATCGATCTCGACGCGGCGAAGCGCGGCAACGAGAACGTGACGACACCGGCCGAACTCGCGAGCATCCTCGAGATGTTCTACAAAGGGACGGGACTCGCGCCGGCGAGCCAGGCCGAAGCGCTCGCCATCCTGAAGAAGCCCAAGGACAGCCCGATCCGGAGCGCCGTTCCGCAGGAGATCCCGGTCGCCAGCAAAACTGGCGCCCTCGAAGGCGTGCGTGCGGACACGGCGATCGTCTACGCGAAGAATCGTCCGTTCGTCTTCGTCGCCATGACGACGTTCCTGGGAGACGAGGCGGCGGGAGACAAAGCCATCGAAGAAATGGCCCGGACGGCGTACTGGTACTTCGAGCGACTGGGTGCCGCCAGCGACACGGGCCGGCTCCTGTACAGGACGCCATAAAAGCCGGGGGAGCGGTGATCGACGGAGCACGCCATGCGCCCGCAGATTCCCGCTCCCTGCGACCGTTCGTAGAGGTGAGGAGGAGGTATGAACCGCGCCGAATCGCCCTGCCATACGGGGCAGTGATGCCAGCGCCTGCCTGTAGTTGACCCACCCCGTTTGATCCGACGCGGCTCGCCATCTTCTCTATCAAGACGCATGCCGGGCAGGACCCCTCAGATCTGAACGCTTTC
>JAPKZP010000403.1 GCA_026393735.1 Acidobacteriota bacterium | reverse complement strand
GCGAGCAGGTACGCGGCGGTGCCGACCCCGCAGAAGTGGTCGTTGATGCCCATGATCTTCACGCGCCCGATGCCGGCCTGCGCGACAACCTCGCACACCGCGCTCCCGAGCCCGCCGATGACGGTGTGCTCCTCGACGGTGACGATGTGCCCCGTCTCGGAAGCCGCCCGCAGGATGGCCTCGCGGTCGATGGGCTTGACGGTCGCCATCTGCAGCACCCGTACGCGCTTGCCTTCCTTCGCGAGCAGGTCGGCCGCGCACACGGCCTCGTACATCAGGTAGCCCGTACTGATGATGGTGGCGTCGCCGCCCTCGCGGAGGAGCGTGGCCTTGCCGAAACGGAAGATGTCGTGCTCCGTGTACACGTCCTCGGCATCGCCCGCACCGCAGCGGATGTAGACCGGCCCGTCGTGGGCAATCGCCGCCGCGGCCGCCTGCTTCATCTCCCGCGCGTCGCCGGGGACGACGACTGACATGTTCGCGATGGCGCGCATGATGGCGATGTCCTCGGTCGCATGATGCGACGTACCGGCCGAGCCTGCACTGACGCCCCCGTGCGAGACGAAGATCTTCACGTTCGCCCGGGTGTACGCGATGGAGGTCCGCACGTGCTCGCACGCCCGCATGGACGCGAAGCAGGCGAATGTGTGAGTCACCGGGATCTTGCCGCTCAGCGCGAGACCGGTGGCGACACCCATCATGTTCTGCTCGGACACGCCCATCTGCAGATAGCGGTCCGGGTAGACCTTCTGAAACTGGATCGACTGGGTCGAGTCCTGCAGGTCGGCCTCGAGCACGACCAGGTTCTCGCGCATCGCCTGTTCCGCCAGGTCGCCCTTGGGCGCGCCGCCGTGCCACACGTAGTTGTCTTCCATGAAGGACACGCCCTTGCCCTTTACCGTCTGTGAGATGATGAAGGACGGCTTGCCGGCGGCAAACGGCACGCTCCGGAGCGTCGAGACGACCTCGGACATCGAGTGACCGTTGATCTCGCGTACCTCCCAGCCAAACGCCCGCCACTTGTCCGCCACCGGCTCGAGCGGCATGATGTCCTCGGTGAACCCGTCGATCTGGATCCTGTTGCGATCGAGGATCACGGTAAGGTTGTCGAGCTTGTAGTGCGGCGCGCACAAGGCGCCTTCCCAGATCGATCCCTCCTGGCTTTCCCCGTCGCCAATCATCACGAACACGCGGTAGTCTTTCTTGTCCAGCTTGCCGGCGATGGCCATGCCGATGCCGACAGCGAGTCCGTGCCCGAGCGAGCCAGTGCTCATCTCGACAAACGGCACCTTGCGCATGTCGGGGTGGCCGGAGAGCATGCTGCCGTTCTGGCGGAACGTCAGGAGTTGCTCCCTGCTCATCAGGCCCTTCAGGTGCAACTGCGAGTACAGCCCCGCCGACGAGTGGCCCTTGCTCGCCACGAAGCGGTCGCGGTCCGGCCAGTGGGGATTGGCCGGATCCATCTTCATGATCTCGAAATAGAGAGCGGTCATCACGTCGGCACTCGACAGTGAACCACCCGCGTGGCCCACCCCTGCGGCAATGATCGTCTCCACGATCAGCTTTCGTGCTTCCTTGACCTTGTGTTCGAGTTCCTGGATCGTCACGATTCCTGCCTCTCGGTGCGCGGTCTTCCGTGCCTGCGCCTCTACTACTTCCACGCCGGCTGCGGCACATCCGGCAGCCGCGCCTCGCCTGTCTGGAGGAGGTGCTCCGCCACCATCCAGTCGAAGCGGTTGTTGATGTCAAAGCCCTCCATGTCGTCTGTGATAAACGGCACGATGGTCTCGCCCGCAATAGTGCGGTCCTCGATCGCCACGCGGGACCACGCGATCTCCAGACTGGCGTTCTGGACGTAGACGGGCGGAAGGGACTGGTACTGGCTGCTGTGCCACGGCTGCTGCTCGGGCCCGAACGGCATGATGGGCAGCAGCCGGTTGTGGCGCACGACCCACATCTTCGCCGGATGTTGCGTGCACTTTTCGACGGCCCGCAGCGAGTCGACGCGCCGGTCCTCGAGGAACACGCTCCAGGCCCGGCGGATCGTGTCTGCCGTCCTGAACGGGCTCGTGGGACGCAACAGGCTGAAGCAGTCGAACGGGCGGCCCAAGCCGCCGAGCGTGCGCAACGTGTACTCCACCCACTCAATGTCCGGCGAAGTGTCCCCGGCGAATTCAGCCGGCCGCATGAACGGCACCTCGGCGCCGTAGTGGCGCGCGATGGCGGCGATCTCCTCAGAGTCCGTCGACACCATCACCGCATCGAACACGCCGCTCTGGAGAGCCGGCGCAATCGTGTACGCGATGAGCGGATGCCCGCCGAGCGGCCGGATGTTCTTGCCTGGCACGCGCTTGGACCCCACGCGAGCGGGGATCAGGGCGACGACACTTGGAGTGGTTCCCATGAAGGATCCGGTGCTCACACCGCCTGCGGATTGTGGAGGATGTACACGGTCTTGAGATCCGAGTACACGTCCAGCGCTTCGGTGCCGGCCTCCCGCCAGCCGTTGCCGGACTGGCGCAGCCCGCCGAACGGCATGTGCGGTTCGCTCCCGTACGTCCCGCCGTTCACGCACGCGACGCCTGCGCGAATGCGGCCGATGAACGTCATCGCGCGGTTGATGTCCTTCGTGTGGATCGCCGCCGTGAGGCCGAACGGCGAATCGTCGGCCAGCGCGATGGCCTGGTCTAGGTTCGCGACGCGGTACAGGCACGTGACCGGGCCGAACAGCTCCGTCGTCGTGATCTCGGCGTCCTGAGCGGCCCCGGCGATGATCGTCGGGGCAAGATAGTACCCGTCCTTGCGCGCCGCATCGGTGAGCCTGTGCCCGCCGGCGAGAACCGTCGCGCCCGTCTGCTTTGCTCGCGCAATCGCGTCGAGCATCTGCTGCACCTGCTCCTCGTTGATCACCGGGCCGTAGTAGTCGTCGTCTGTCGGCCCCACCTTGAGCGCGTTCGCCGCCGCCACGAAGCGGCGCGTGAACTCGTCGTAGACTTTGTCGAACACCAGGATGCGGCTGCCGGCCGCGCAGCGCTGACCGGCGTTGCTGAACGCCGACCCGATGGCCCACTGCACTGCAAGGTCCAGGTCTGCGTCGTCACATACTATGAACGGGTTCTTGCCGCCGAGTTCGACGCAGACCTTCGCCATGCGGCGGCCGCAGGTGGAGGCGATCCAGCGCCCGACCGCGCACGAACCGGTGAAGCTCACGATCGCCACGTCCTGGTGTTCGACGAGCGGCGCGCCGGCCTCTTCGCCGAGCCCGTGAACCGTGTTGTAGACACCAGCCGGCACGCCGGCTTCCTTCGCGAGCACGCCGAACGCCCAGGCCGTGGCCGGGGTGTCTTCCGAGGCCTTCATGATGGCGGCGTTGCCGCACAGGAGCGCGGGAAACGCCTTCCAGGCCACGTTGGCGATCGGGGTGTTCGCCGCGATGATCAGGCCCGCCACGCCGAGCGGCTGCCGCATGATGAGCGAGGCCTTGTTGGACGCGCCGCTAGTCGTGGTCCGGCCGTAGAATCGCCGGCCTTCGCCGGCAACGAAGAAGCCCATCTCGATCGCCGCGTCGGTCTCGCCCATCGCGTCTTTGAGGGACTTGCCAGTTTCGCGCGCGACAACCGCGGCGATCTCGCGGCGGTGCTGCTGCATGAGCTGCGCGATGATGCGCAGGATCTCGCCGCGCCGGGCCACGGGAAGCGCTGCCCACCCGGGCTGCGCGGCCTTGGCCGCTGCGACGGCGGTTTCGACGTCGGCCTTGCGCGATCGGGCGACCTGGCAGATCTCGCGCCCGGTGGCGGGATCCAGCTTGGCGAACGTCTCACCGGCAGCCGCGGGACGGTCTTCGCCGTTGACCTGGTTGGGAAGTAACGAGGGAATGGTCAGATTCATGATGACGCTGTCGTCCGTGGGGCTGGAGTCATTCAGGCGAGCGTGTCTACCACGCCGTGAAGCCGCCATCGACGCGCAGTTCCGCGCCGGTGACGTACGACGAGGCTGAGGACGCAAGAAACACCAGGGGCCCTTTCAGATCTTCGGACACGGCCATTCGCCCGAGCGGCACGCGGCTGCAGAACTTCTTCTTGAACTGATCGTCCTGCCCCCCGAGGACGCCGCCCGGGGACAGCGTGTTGACGCGAATGCCCCGGGTGCCCCAGAGGGTCGCGAAGTACTTCGTCAGGCTGACGACCCCCGCTTTCGAGGCGCCGTACGACGGCACCTTGATGAACGGCGGGTCGCCCGGGAAGTGATCGTAGAAGCGCTGGTCGTTGGCCACTGAAGCGTACAGGGAGCCGACGTTGATGATCGATCCGTGCCCGGCGGCCAGCATCGCGCCGCCCACGGTCTGAATCATCTGCAGCGCGCCGATGATGTTCACCTCGACCATGCGCCGCATCATCTCGATCGGCAAGTCCTCGGCCGTGAATCGGCCTTTCCCGGAGTCTGGCGGTTGGTCAATGCCGGCATTGTTCACGAGCACCGTGGGCGTGCCCCAGGCGGTCGTCACCTGCCGCAGGGCGGCCTCGATCCCCGCACGGCTCGTGACGTCGCAGTCGATCCGGATCATCCGCCCTCGATCGGCCCGTTGCTCAAGAGCGTTAAACCCCGGCGAGGGCTGCACCCCGGCGAGGTCCCATGCCGCCACTCGGGCGCCCGCTTCAAGGAGCGCCTCGACCCAGACGGGACCGAGCTTCCCCGTCGCGCCGGTCACGATCGCGATGTCTTCGTCGAGTCTGAACATGGACTCAATCCGCTTTCTTCCCGAGGGCTTCGGCGGTGATTGTCTCGTCCTCGATGAGCGGCTGGAGCAGTCGCTTTCCGATGACATTGTCCAGTTCGTAGGGCGGGATACCGTCGCCGGGCGACTTGAGGAGAATGTCTTCGGTCGTCAGGACATGCCCGACGGGCAGCGTGCGTGCGGCAACGAGCTTCTTCCCCATCTTGATGATCGGGCTGACCTCGCTCGGG
>JAPKZP010000237.1 GCA_026393735.1 Acidobacteriota bacterium | reverse complement strand
TCGCGGTACCGCCGGAAGATCCCGTCCACGCGCACCGAGCCCTTCGGTCCGAGCTGACGCGCCACGCCCGCCGTGTACTCCCACGTGCTGGGCGTCGTCACGTTCGCGCCCACTTGCCGGTTGACGCCCGCGTAGGTCGGAGAATCGCGCAGCGGCCGGTTGGTGCCGCCGTTGGCGAAGAACCAGTCGAAGACCGTCTTCAGGGCGTCGTGCGCCGACACGAGCGTCGCCGCGTTCGCGTCCTGGTTGATGGCCGGCCCCATGTAGACGTACCGGAAGGTCGACTGGCGGCCCGCGATGGATCCGATGTCCACGATGTTGCTGGTCGCGCCCATGGCGTAGCGGGCGAACCCGGTATTCACCGTCCAGACGCCGTCGCCCTTCGGGTTCCACGTCAGCGCAAGGCGCGGGCTCCAGACCTGGTCGTCCACCACCTTGAGACCGGCCTGGTCCTTCGAGTCGGACTTGTCGAACCGGACGCCGAGGTTGAAGGTGAAGCGGTTGTTGAAGCGCCACGAGTCGTTGAAGAACCCCGAGTAGGTGCGGATCTTGCTGCCCACGCTCGTGTTGAAGATCGGGTTCCACATGACGTACGCCGCCGACGAGGTGGTCGTCGTCGCCCCCGGGGTGACGACCGGGTAGAGCACGGTGTCGACGCCCGATCCCCGGAAGATCGTGTTGTTCGAGTAGAGACGGTAGCCGCTCCCCGACTGCCAGTTGTCGTTCTTGCGGTTGTCCTCGTACATGTCGCCGCCGAACACGATCGTGTGGGCCCCGGTCGTCTGCGTGGACCAGTAGTACGAGGCCTTGAGGATGACGTTCTGGTTGTTCCTGATCTCCTTGCTGAGCTCGCCCTCGGCCACGTTGCAGACCGCGCAGAAGGTGGGCGAGTTCCACCGCGAACTCGATCGGGCCCGGTCGAAGATGATCGTGCCCTTCTCGATGTCGGTGTACCGCGAGCCGGAGCCAATGAACGACAGCTGGCGGCGGGAGTACTGGGCCTCCACGAAGAAATTCGGCTTCAGGATCCCCGTGTAGTTGACCGACGTCAGCTGCTCCGGCGTCTCGCTGTCGATCAGGCTGTCGAGGTCCATGATGACGGCGCTGGCGTAGTAGGTGTCGTTCGCCTTGAGCTGTTTGTAGGTGTAGCCGCCCTTGACCGTGTGGTTCTGCGTGATCGACCAGGTGCCCTTGCCCTCGATGCGCTGGTCGTTGGTGACGGTCGTGAAGGGGATGTTGGTGTACCGGGTGTTGTTGCCGTTCTTGCTCTCGTTGTAGCGGTACGCGGTGAAGAACCACAGGCGGTTCTTCATGACCGGCCCGCCCATGGTGACCTCGTAGGTCGGCAGCACCGTCGACGCGCGCGGATCGCCGGTCGTCAGCGACTCGTCGTAGGGCGTCAGGCTCGTCCACTTGTCGCTGTCCAGCGTCACGCGGAAGGACCCGCTGAAGTTGTTGCCCCCCGACTTGGTGATCGTGTTCGCCACGCCACCCGAGAACCGCCCGTACTCAGCCGAGATCGTGCCGGTGGAGGTCTTCGTTTCCTGGATCGCGTCCTCGATGTACAGCGCGCGCGACTGGTTGCGCAGCGTCTCGTTCAGCACGACGCCGTTCAGCAGGAACAGCCCCTCGTACGACATCGCCCCCGAGAACGTGATGTTGCCGTTCGGACCCGTCCCGGTCGTGCCGGGCGCCAGCAGGACCGCGCCCGAGATCGCACGGCTCACCGGCAGCCGGTCGATGAGGTCCTGGCGGTAGCTCGCAGCCGCCGTCGCCGAGTTCGTGAAGTCGGCCGTCACGGCCGTCGCACTCACGTTCACCGTCTCGGCCACCGCGCCGAGGGACATCTTCGCGTTCAGCGGCACGGTCTCCGCCACGACGACGCGGATCGTCTGCTCCTGCGGCGCGAACCCCGAGAGTTCGAACGCGACCTTGTAGTCCCCGGCCGGCAGGAACGGGATGATGTAGTCGCCGTTGGCCGACGTGACGGCTGTCCGCGCCCCCTGGAGCGCCGGCGACGTGACGGTGACGGTGACGCCGGGCAGCACCAGCCCGTCCGGGTCGGCGACCTTACCGGTCAGCGTACCCGTGGGCATCGTCTGCGCCGCGGCGAACGAGGCGATGAGCAGGAAGACGGCCGCACACGCCAGAACGCGCTTGAATGCCATGGAATCTACCTCCGCGCAGTAATGAGTCCTCGATCGACGAGACATCCGATGAACCGGCCGGTCATGACACCGGATCCGACGGCACTACACCGGGATCGCCGGCCGCCGGCATCGGCCCGGCGTACCGGCGGTTGACCACGAACAGGACGGCGCCCGCCGCGAGCGCGGCAAGGCCGCCAGCCAACTGTACTCGAGACGCGCCCGCGATGAGCGCCACCGAGACGATCGTGCCGACGACCGGCACCAGGGGCCGGAACGGTACGACGAACGCCGCGGCTCCCGCCCGGCCCGCGTAGGACGGGCGGCTCAGGAGGACCGCCGCCCCGCAGGACGCCGCATACGTGACCAGGCGGGCTATGGCGCTGGCGATCGCCAGCACCGCGAACGACCCCGAGACCGCGAGCACGACGGAGACGACGGCCGTGAACAGGATGGCGTTGACGGGCGTGCGATACACGGGATGCACCCGGGCGAACGCGCGCGGCAGGTCGCCGCGTTCCGCCAGGGCGAACAGCATGCGGGACCCTGTCAGAATCTGCCCGGCGAGGTTGCCCGTCATGGCCGCCAGCGCCCCGATCCCGATCATCAGCGCGCCCGGCCCTCCCATGAAGCCGGCCGCCGCGTCGGCCAGCGGCGTCTTCGACGCCGCCAGGTTGTCGACGGTGCCGACGGCCACGACCTGGGCCAGCACGGTCACGGCACCCACGACGAGGACGGTGGTGATCAAGGCGAAGGGCACGTGCCGGCGCGGGTCGTTCGCCTCGCCCGCCGGCACGGTGAGCACCTCGTAGCCGCCGAAGACGAAGATCGTCAGGAGCGCCGCCGTCGTCGCCTGGTCCCACGACACCGGCGCGAACGTGCCGAACCGCGCTGGCGTGATGTAGAAGAGGCCGATGACGATGAAGGCGAAGAGGGGCGTGAGCTTGGCGACGGTCAGGACGTTCACCGTCCGCGCGCCCTGGGTGATCCCGAGCACGTTGATCACCGTCAGCACTGCCGTGATGCCGGCAATCACGGCGATCCGCGACCAGCCCGAGGCCGCGCCTGCCCAGTAGTAGCCCAGCGCGAGCGCGAGCCCGTTGGCCACGCTGGCGTGGCTGGTGACGCGCGTGAACCACTGCATCCACCCGACTTCGAAGGCGGCGAAGCGGCCGAAC
>JAPKZP010000211.1 GCA_026393735.1 Acidobacteriota bacterium | reverse complement strand
AGTCACCGTCATGCCGTACCTCCTCGGGGCGTCGATGAGCGGGACCGCCGCCGTCAAGCGGCAGGAAGTCACCGTCGACATGTCGGTGTCGGACATCTTCGGCAATCTCCAGTTTGGCGCGATGGGCATCGTCGCGGCGCGCAAGGGCGACTGGGGCGTCGCCGGCGACGCCATCTGGATGTCGCTGGGCGCGAACGGCACGGCCCCGGGCCCGCTGGCCAAAGTCTCAGCCAGCGCTGACATGAACCAGGGCGCCTTCGCGTTCTACGGGTTGAGGCGGCTCAGCCCCGTGGCGGACCTGATGTTCGGCGCCCGCGTGAACACGCTGCAGGCGAACTTCCGGATCAACGGGCCGCTTGCCGTCCGCAGCGTCGACGGCTCGAAGACCTGGGTCGACCCCATCGTCGGGCTGCAACTGCACTCGCCGGAGAACGGCAGACGCTGGCATGCGCAGGTCTACACGGAGATCGGCGGCTTCGGCGCCGGATCGACATTCACGTGGCAGATCTTCCCGACCGTCGGCGTCGATCTCACAAAGCGCGCGTCACTCGAGTGCGGCTACCGCTGGCTCAACCTCAACTACTCGACCGGCGAGAACACGACGCTCTTCAAGTACGACGTGCTCACGCAGGGACCCGTGCTTGGCTTCAGGTTCTGAGGCACACGCTCGTTGCGAGCCGCAAATGTCCTTTCCAAGAGGGAACGAAGTAGATTAATATTTCCCTGTGGATAAGGAAACACTGAAATACGTCCTGACGCAGTCCACCACGCGGCCGCTTCCGCCAGCGACGCCACGGACGCTGGAGCTGCCTCTGGACTCGACCAAGATCGTCGCGCTGGTCGGGATCCGGCGCAGCGGCAAGACGTTTCTGCTCTACGAAACGATGCGGCGGCTCGAGGCCAGGGGTGTGGACCGGCGCCAGCTGATCTACCTCAACTTCGAGGACGACCGCCTCCTGCCCATCGATGTCCGTGACCTCGACCTCATTCTGCGGGCGCACGACGAGCTGTATCCCGAGTTCTCGGGCAGGCGGCGGTTCGTGTTCTTCGATGAAGTGCAAGGTGTCCCGTCGTGGGAGACCTACCTGCGCCGCCTGCACGATACCGAAGACGCCCGCCTGTTCGTCACCGGGTCCTCATCGCAGCTGCTTTCCCGTGAGCTTGCCACGGGTCTGCGGGGGCGAAGCGTGTCCTTTGAGGTGTTTCCGCTGTCGTTCGCCGAGTTCCTGCGATTCCGGGGCCTGGAGCACGTGCCGTATTCGCGCGCGTCGGAGAGCCGGATGGCGTCGGCGCTGGAGGAGTACCTGAAGACGGGGGGGCTGCCGGAAGTGGTCCTCGCCGACGAGTTGATGCGGCCGCGTATTCTGAAGGAGTACGTCGACCTGGTGTTCTACCGGGACCTGGTCGAGCGCTACGGCGTGGGCAACCCGCACCTGATGCGCCTTCTGCTCCGGCAGTGCCTCGGACACCCGGCCTCGCTCTTCAACGTCCACAAGCTCTACCAGGACTTCCGCTCCCAGGGACAGGCCCTGTCAAAGGACACCCTCTACACCTACCTGGGATACCTCGAGCAGTCGTTCATCGTCTTCCCGCTGCCTGTCGCCGAGCGTTCGTTGAGGAAACAGGCCGCCAATCCGAAGAAGATGCATACCATCGACTGGGCGCTGGCCCTGCCGTTCGTGGCGGAGCCGACGGTTGATGTCGGCAAGAAGCTGGAAACGGCGATCTTCCTGCACTGGCGGCGCCAGCGCGAGGATCTGGGCTATCTCGCCGGGGAGCGGGAGGTCGATGTGGTCGTGAACCGCGACCGCCCGGAACAGCTCATCAACGTCGCCTACTCCGTGACTGCGCCACGAACCTGGGCGCGGGAGATTGCGGCGCTGGAGCAAGGTGCGGCACGTTTCCCGAAGGCGAAGCGGATGCTCGTCGCGCATGAACACGCGACCCGCAAGCCGCCGGCCGGCATCCAGGTGCTGGACGCGTGGCGCTACTTGCTGGACGCGCCGCTGAAGGTCTGAGCGCAGCACCGTGAGTATGAGACCCTCTTCAAGTACGACGTGCCCACGCAGAGCCCGGTCGCGGACATCCCGATCGCGTTCTGAGAGGGCGAGACCAAGGCGTGTGAAAGGAACCTCCTATGGACACATCCACGACGAAGGAGCCGGGGACAACCTCAGAGGAGTCGGTTGGCTCCTCCGCCGAGACCACGCCACCGAGCGGTGGACAACAGAAACCAAACCCAAAGCGAAAGGAGGTCATCCCGGCGCGTACATCCAAGAAGCGGGAGCCGGTAATGTCTTCGAAGCGGCAGCGCCCGGCCGCTGCCAGGCCAGCCCAAGTCCTTGTTCCGTCTCGATCGCGCGCGGAACACTACGCCGCCGGCAAGGCGCTGCGAGCGAAGTGCCCGCGGGAGGCCCACGCCGTTTGGAAGGCCCCTTCTGACCGCCCGGACGCGGTCGAACTGATCCTGGCGGCGGAGAAGGGCCGCATGCCGGACCTGCTGCCGCTGCGCCACGGGCGCATGGTCAAGTCCGCGTTCACGTTCTACCGGGGCGCGGCTCTGACGATGGCGACCGACCTGGCGGTCACGCCGACCACCGGGATCCGGGTCCAAGCCTGCGGGGACGCCCACCTGTGCAATTTCGGCGGATTTGCCACCCCGGAGCGGAAGGTCATCTTCTCCATCAACGACCTCGACGAGACGCTCCCGGCGCCGTGGGAATGGGACGTCAAGCGGCTGGCTGCCAGCTTCGTCGTGGCCTGCCGGGACAAGAGCCTGAGCGAGACGGTGGCCAAGGACGTGGTGATGACCTGCGTCCGCTCGTACCGCGAGTCGATGGCCGAGTTCAGCCAGTTGAAGACGCTGGAGCTGTGGTACCGGGCGCTGGGGGCGGACGAATTGTTGACGGGCCTGTCCCCCAAGCTCCGCAAGCGGGTCCAGCAGCGTCTCGAGAAGGAGCAGGCGAAAAGCCGCGGCGAGGAAATGTTCCCGAAGCTCGCGGAGCAGCGGGGCAACATCCACGTGATCAAGGACGTATGTCGCGACGCTGCCCTCCGCCTACCACTCCTTGGTCAGCCGCTTCAGGCTGTGTGACGCCGCGATCAAAGTCGTCGGGGTCGGCAGCGTCGGGACCGCGTGTTGGGTGCTTCTCTTCATGGCGGGAGACACGGATCCCCTCTTCCTCCAGGTCAAGGAAGCGCGCGCGTCGGTCCTGGAGCCGTATGCGGGCAAGAGCGTCTTCCCGAACCACGGCCAGCGCGTCGTGGACGGCTACCGGCGGATGCAGCCTTCCAGCGACATGCTCCTCGGGTGGAGCCGGGGGCCGAAGCGCGACTACTTCATCCGCCAGCTGAGGGACATGAAGCTCAGCCCGATGGTGGAGACCTTCGGCCCGGTCGAGCTGGATATCTTCGCCGGATGGTGCGGCAAGGCCCTCGCCCTGTCCCATGCCCGATCCGGGAACTCGGCCATGATCAGCGGGTACATGGGCAAGAGTGACGTCTTCGACAAGGCCCTCGCAGCGTTTTCAAAGGCCTACGCCGATCGGAACGAAAGAGACCACGCCGCTCTCGACCGCGCCATCCGCAGGGGTAAGGTACAGGCGATCTTCGAAGAGGAGCGGTAGGAGGCGTGACCCGGGCCTCGGCGTGACGGCGCTCATCGCCGGCGGGCTATACTAGTAAGTTAGGTCGCGGTGGTGGCCGAAACCGCCAAGAAACCGGAGCCCCTGACGTAGGGTGGGCACGGATCCGTAACCACATACACTGGGAGATAGACATCACATGATCCGTAAGCTTCTTCTGGTATCCGCTCTCGTACTCGTCGTGGCTGGCGCCATGTCGCCGGCATCCGCGCAGAAGCCGGTGACCCAGGCCGCCGTCGTCACGGAAACATCGGTGATCCAGGCCATCGACACGACCAACCGCCTCGTGTCGCTCAAGAACGATGACGGCACGATCGACACGATCTATGCCGGTCCCGACGTATTGCGCTTCAACGAGCTGAAGGTCGGCGACAAGGTCACCTTCCGCTACTACGAATCGGTGGTCTACGCCATCCAGCAGCCCGGCACGAAGCCGCCCGAAGGCGTCGATGTTGCCATCACACGCCGCGAGGGTGGCACTCCCGCCGGCACGATGTCGCAGCAGCAGACGGCGGTGGTGACGGTCAACGCCATCGACATGAAGGCGCCATCGATCACGATCACGTCCGCTGACGGCAGCAAGACGGAGTTCAAAGTCGAGGACAAGAAGAACCTCGCCGGCGTCAAGGCCGGCGACAAGATACAGATCACCTACACGCGCGCCCTGGCGATCAGCGTCGAACCCCCCAAGAAGTAGGTATTCGGGAAAGAGAAGGATGGCCGTGATGACGTGGAAACAACTCTCGGGAGCGGTTGCCGCCGCAACGATCGCGATTGGCGCCGTCTTGCAGGCGCAACAGCCGACAGCCCAGGCCGCAGGAGGGGGCGCGCAGGACGCTGTCGCGGCCCTGAAGCAGTCGATACAGCAAGGCATGGCCCTCGTCCGGCGGTACGAATGGGTCGAGACGACCATCATCAGCCTGAAGGGCGAAGAGAAGGCCCGACAACAGAACCGCTGCTACTACGGTGCCGACGGCAAGGTGCAGAAGATCTCCCTCGACCAGGCGCCGCCACCCGAACAGGACCAGGGCGGCGGACGCGGCCGCAGGGGCGGCGGGAAGGTGAAGGAAAAGGTCGTCGAGAACAAGAAAGACGAGATGAAGGAGTACATGGAGAAGGCCGCGGCCCTGATCCATCAGTACGTGCCGCCGAACCCGGAGAAGATCCAGGCCGCAAAGGACGCCGGCCGGGTCGCGATGAACCCGCAGGCCGGCGGGGCCGCGAAGATGGTGATTTCGCAGTACCTCCTGGCCGGTGATTCCCTGACGATCGACCTGGATCCCAAGATCGGCAAACTGCTCGGTCTCGGCGTGAGCAGCTTTCTGGAGAAGCCGGAAGACACGGTGACGCTCGCGGTGCAGATGAACGCGCTCGCCGACGGCGCGATCTACGCGGCCCAGACAACGCTCGAGGCCAAGGCCAAGAACATCACCGTCGTGATCCAGAACTCCTGGTACAAACCGGTTTCGCGATGATGACTGCGCCAGACCCCAGTCCTGCGGTCTTCGACGGCAGGATCGGATAAATTGCGGCGGGTGCGACACGGCCAGAACCCGTGGCGCCCATCGAGAGGAGATGCCATGAAAAGCAAGTACGTAGTGTCACTGTTGCTCGTCGGCCTGGTCTGCACGCTGGTGTCGGTGGCTCCGGCCGCGGCGCAGGCCCAGGACAAGCCGGTCGTGAAGATACCCGAGCCCGGGGTGCCGCAGATCATGACGATGGAGGGCAAGTTCGTCCGGGCGGCGTACAACAACGAAGGCTACGTCATCATCGGATACCAGCTCGCCAACCGGTCGATCGGCGAGGAGTGGATGCTCCTCGAGTTCGGCGTGACGGTCATGGACAAGACGCCGGACTACACGATGCGCCGGGAGGCCCTGTCGATCGAGACGCCGGACGGCAAGACGATTCCCCTCGCGACCGTCGCCGAACATCGGGCGGGGGACACCCGCGCGCTGCAGCAGCGGGAGAAGGTCCAGCGCGACTCGATCAACTACTTTCCGCCGAGCGCGAGCCGTGCGTGCCGGGTCGGCTACTTCTCCGAGCTGGACCAGCGCGCCATGCCGTTCGACGAGGTCGAACTCAGCAACACGCGCGCCTGTCTCGGCCGGCTCTACTTCAAGGTGCCGGGCGGCATCACGTACGGCCAGCACTGGCTGAACGTGAAGTTCGAGAAGAGCCTCGTACGCGTGCCGTTCAAGATCCTGACGAAGGAAGAAGAACAGCTGCTGTCCAAGAACTACAAGGACATCAGCAACCAGGTCAAAGACGCGTTCAAGAAGAAGTGAAGACCGGGGTACAGTTCGGGATCCAGTGGGCGCCGACGTTCATCAAGAGCGATGCCGCCGGCATGTGGTGCGATCCCTGGTGGGGCTGCTGCGTGGTGGGCGACGCGCAGTACTCGAACCAGTTCCAGTTCAACGGCGGCGTCGTCTTCCGGTTCTAGACGTTTCGTAGCGGGCGGTGCCGGGGAGCGGGAAACCCCGACGGCATCGCCCGCTTCTCTGTCAGTTCTGAAAATGTCTCGAATTATCTGCCAATGTGTCTATAATTAACTCGAACCATGTTCGACGTTGACGACGCGCAACGCCGGGCGGCCCTTCGGTTGGACCAGGTGTCAACGCGCCGGCGACGGTCCGACGCCGGCCGGTCGAGGCTCCACGCGTTCGTAGTCACGGAGCTGCGGAAGGCGGCCCTTGGCCAGGATCCTCCCTCGATCCTGCGCCTCCATCGTCAGATCTCC
>JAPKZP010000577.1 GCA_026393735.1 Acidobacteriota bacterium | reverse complement strand
GCGGCGGCCGGGGACGCGGCGATGAGAGTAAGGAGCAATGCGAGTGCGATGCGTGAGGTCTTGATCATGCGAAGGGAACCCTGGGGCCGTGTAAACGGACGGGAACGGCACCGCCGGGCGGTCTGCCCGGCGGTGCTCCGGTAGATCCTACTTCTTGACCTTGGGCGGATAGTTCTTGAAGAGCTTCGCCATGCCCTTGTCCAGGTTCTTCTGGCGTTTCTCGGGGCTGGCCTTCATGTCGAGTTGCTTCGACGCCAGGCCCCGCCACACCAACTGCTTGGTCGGGACCTCGTACAGGTCGACCGCGAGCGCGCCGATGTAGATAGTCGCGGACGTGGCGGTCGTCGTCCCGCCGCCGTACCCGCCGTAGTAGCGCCCGCCCCAGCCCGGCCCCATCCCATAGCCGCTCGTGAAGGACGTGACTTCCTTCTCCTTAGTCACGCCGGCCTGGTACACCACGTACAGATCGGCCTTGTCGTTATCCGTCTTCGTCAGCCCCTTCGTCGCGAGCTGCTTGTCGATGGCCTCGGCGATCTGCTTGGCCACCAGTGCGTCCGGCTGCTCGGCGTCCTTCGCCGTCACCCACTTGTACGTCTTGTACTTCGTGAAGTCGGCCTTCTGGTCGAAGTTGTACGAGACATCCTGCGCGGATGCCACCGCCGCCAACAGGATGAAGGCGGCCGCGAATGCCAGTCGTTTGCTCATCGATACCCTCCTGCGATGCGTGAATAGTCGACGCCGACGTTGTCAGTCGTCACTCGTTCGTTGTCAGAACCGGAACACGACGCCGCCGTTGAACTGGAACTGGTTCGAGTACTGCGCGTCACCGATGACGTAGCAGCCCCACCACGGATCGCACCACATCCCCGCGGTATCCGACTTGATGTAGGTCGGCGTCCACTGCATGCCGAACTGCACGCCCACCTTCGGCGACGGGTACACGCGCACGCCCGCGCCGATCGTGCCGGCGAACTGCGTGTTGCCGGCCGTCGACGATGCCTGGCCGCCCGTCTTGGTGAAGCTCACGCTGCCGTAGTTGGTCGCGCCGAGCCCCAGCAGGATGTACGGGCGGGCCTTGGCGTCCTCGTCGCCCATGTTATAGGCGACGTACGGGAAGTACGAGTTGATGGTCAGGTCGCCCACATTCTTGGTGGCCGTTCCGGTCACCTTCAGCGTGGTCATCTGCTGCCCGAACAGGAAGCCGATCTCGACGTTCGGTGTGGCATTCACGCCGAACGAAAATCCCCAGTTGGCCGAGTCCTTCACGTCGATGCCGTTGTAGGTGTTGCCGTCGCCGGCCTTGAAGGCGTCGCCGGTGACGCCGTCCGAAAACGTCCAGCCGCCGAAGATGCTGACCTGCGCCTTCGACTGCGCCATCGTGGTTGTTGCCGACATGGCGATCAGCACCACTGTCATCGTCACGATCCGTCGAATCATCCTTCTGTCTCCTTGTACTCGCGGCATGGCCGCATCTCGGTCAGAACTTGAATCGGAAGCCCATCACGGGGCCCTGTGTCAGTACGTCGTACCTGAAGAGCGTCGCGTTCTCGCCGGTCGAGTAGTCGATGTCGAGAAAGCGGTAACCGAACTCGATCGAGGCGCGCTTCGACACGTCGACCCCGATCGTCGGGAACACCTGCCAGGTGAACGTCGACCCGACGCCGAAGCCGCCGATTTCCGTGTACACCTGCGCGTGCCACCGCTTGCCGTTCTCCGGCGTGTGCAACTGCACGCCGACGATGGGGTCGAACCAGGTCTTCGACCCATCGGCGCTGGCGACGGCCATCGGCGTGTTGAGGCGGAGATTCGCCTGCAGCGTGTTGATGCGCGCCCCGAACATGAGGTCCGCCGCAGGGCTCAGGCGCCTGATTCCGTAGAACGCGAAGGCGCCCTGGTTCATGTCGGCGCTGGCCGTCACCCGGCCCAGCGGGCCCGGCGCGGTCCCGTTGGCGCCGAGCGACATCCAGATGGCATCGCCGGCCACACCCCAGTCGCCCTTGCGCGCGGCGACAATGCCCATCGCGCCGAACTGGAGGTTGGAGAAGATGTCCGAGGCCGACATGTCGATGGTGACCTCCTGCCCCTTGACGGCGGCGGTTCCGCTCATCGAGGCTCCAAGGAGGTACGGCATGACGGTGACTCGCCACGCATCTCCGGCGGGCGCCTGGGCTGCCGCCGGGATGGCGGCAGCGAGGCTCAGCAACAGTGTGAGTGCGACGAGCGAGGTCTTCTTGATCACTTGGCGGCCTCGAGCTTCTTCGCGGTCTCGACGGCCGCCTTCGCCGCCTCGGCCTTGGTGGCCTCGCCCATCGGTCCGATGTCGATTTTGACCTTGTAGATCTTCCCGGTGAACGCGTTATCGCCGAGCTTGTAGTCCTCGGTGACCGGCATCGCGTCGTCCACGCCCACGTCGGCCGTCTCGTCGGCGGAGAAGATCATCGGCTGCGTCTTCTCGATCCGGCCCTCGGCGACCTTCTTGTCGTTCACGTAGATCGTGCCCAGGCCGCCCTTCCCGAGGCCTCCTCCGTCGTACGCGAACTCGAAGCGGATGGTCGCCTTCCCCGCCGGCACCGCCTGCGGCGCGGCAATCGTGAACCGCTGCATGCCGAGCCAGTTGTAGTGGTACATCGGCTTCCCGCCCTTGAAATACAGGCTGAAGCCGCCGACCCGTGATGTTGATGAACACGTTCTCCGACATGCCCTTCATGCCCTCGCCCAGCGTGAGCGAGGTCCGGTCGCCCATGAGGTCGGGCCGCCCGGCGATCTTCGCGTTCACGCGCTCGATCGACCGATCGTCAATCGGGAGGACGTTGTACTTGACCGCCTCCTTCATGAAGAGGTCCTGCAGCTCCTTGAGCTTCGCCGGATTCGCGGCCGCCAGATCGTTCACCAGGCTGAAGTCGTTCCGCGTGTCGTAGAGCTCCCACTTGTCGTCGAGGAGAGCCGCACGGGGCTTCGGTTCCCACGGTGCCTTGTGGATGGTCCGTGCGAACCAGCCGTCGGCGTACATCGCGCGGTTGCCGAACATCTCGAAGTACTGCACCTTGTGGCGCGTCTCCGCCTTGGCATCGTCGAACGTGTACACGAAGCTGACGCCCTCGAGCGGCTTCTGGGGCGTGCCGTTCACGATCTTCGGCTCGGGCAGCTGTGCGGCCTCCAGCACCGTCGGCGCGACGTCGATGACATGCTGGAACTGCGATCGCACCTCACCCTTCGCCTTGATCCGGTTCGGCCACGACACAATCACTCCGGTCCGGTTGCCGCCGAAGTCCGATCCGATCTGCTTCGTCCAGGTGAACGGCGTGTCGCCCGCCACGGCCCATCCGGCGGACATGTGGGCATACGACAGCGGCCCGCCGAGATTGTCGTAGTTCTTCAGGATGTCCGGGACGGTCTCGACCACGCCGTTGAAGTAGGTGTACTCGTTGTACATCCCGGCCATGCCGCCCTCGGCGCTCGTCCCGTTGTCGCCCAGGATATAGATGATGAGGGTATTGTCGAGCTGGCCCGTCTCCTTGACGGCGTCGAAGAGCCGGCCGATCTCCGTGTCCGTGTACTCGCCAAACGCCGCGTAGATCTCCATCTGGCGGGTGAAGAGCTTCTTCTCGTCAGCCGAGAGGGCCGCCCAGGCCTTGATCGCCTCGGGCTTCGGGGCGAGCTTGGTGCCGGCAGGCACGATGCCCATCTTGATCTGGCGGGCAAGCGTCTCGTCGCGCAGCGCATCCCAGCCCTGATCGAACTTACCCTTGTATTTGGCGATCCACTCCTTGGGCACCTGGTGCGGCGCGTGCGTTGCGCCCGGGGCGAAATACATGAAGAACGGCCGGTCCGGCGTCATCGCCTTCTGGAACTTCATCCACGAGATGGCCTTGTTGGTCATGTCGGTCATGAAGTGGTAGTTCGGGTCCTTCGGCACCTCGACGATGTTCGTGCCGTGGTAGATCGTGGGCGCCCACTGATTGGTTTCGCCGCCGATGAAGCCGTAGAACTCGTCGAACCCGGAGCGCGTCGGCCAGCGGTCGGTGGGTCCCGACACGCTGGTTTCCCACGGCGCGGTCTCGTGGCTCTTGCCGTAGGCCGCCGTGCTGTAGCCGTTGAGGCGGAGCATCTCGGCGAGCGGCGCCACGTTGTTCGGGCGCTTCCCCGTGTTGCCCGGGAACGCCGTGGCCGTCTCGGTGATGCCGGCCATGTTGTTCGTGTGGTGGTTGCGGCCGTTGAGGAGCGCCGTGCGCGTCGGCGAGCAGACGGCCGTGTTGTGGAACGCGTTGTTCCGCAGCCCCTCCTGCGCCAGGCGGTCGGCGGTCGGCATGTGGACCGGCCCGCCGAACGCGCTCGGAATGCCAAAGCCCATGTCGTCAATCAGGACC
>JAPKZP010000362.1 GCA_026393735.1 Acidobacteriota bacterium | reverse complement strand
TGGCAGCTCCTGTGGCAGCGTGCCCCATGGCGCCCGGACGCAGATGTCATTCTACGCGCGTCCGGGAGGATAATGCGGGCATCGGGATTGCAGGACCCACCCTGGTCCGGACCACACACGTCAACCTTGAAGGACGGGCATGTTCGATCAGGAAATCCTCCGCTACGGTTATCTCCTGCTCTTCTTCGGCGTACTCGTCGAAGCGGATGCCTTCCTGATCGCAGGTGCGTTCCTTGCGCACCGGGGCTACTTCGACATCCGCCTCGTCATCATCCTGACCATCGCCGCCACGGTCCTGGCCAACCAGGCCTGGTTCTGGGTGGCGCGGATCCGCGGCCGCGCGTTCCTCGAGCGACGACTCCAGAGCGACCGGCGTGTCCAGCGCGTTCACGGCTGGCTCCAGCGCCGCGGAAACGTGCTGATTCCGATGTCGCGCTTTCTCTGGGGCTTCCGGGTCGCCATCCCGGCCGTGTACGGCGCGTCGGGCGCCCGCCCCCTGGTCTTTACAATGCTCGACTCGGCGAGCGCCGTGGCCTGGGGCCTGGCCGTCGGGTTCGCCGGTTACGCATTCGGCCACACGATGGAGGTCATCCTCGAGGATGTCCAACGCTACGAACGAGGGATCCTCGCCGCGGTGTTCGTCGTGGCCGCCGTGCTCATGTTGCGGCGTCGGACCCGTGTGACGGCCATCCTCGAAGCCCTGCGGCAGCCGATGGCGGCCGGCGGCGACGCTGTGCTCCGGCTGTTCTTTCTCGTCCGTCGGGCCGGCCGCCTGCTCGTGGTTCACCCGCACGGGCGCCTGGCCTCCCTGGCTGCGGCCCTGGGTCTCCTGAACATCCTCACGGCCATCGTCGGCACACGCATCCTGCACGTGGAATGGCTGGCCGACTCGCTGCCGTTCGAAGTCACGCATGGCAGCCGTGCCCTGATGCTGCTGGCGGGACTGGCACTGGTCTACCTTGGACGGACGCTCGCGCGCCGCAAGCACCTGGCGTGGCTCCTGGCCCTGGCGCTCTCGGCGAGCAGCGTCGTGTTCTATCTCGCCAATCACGGGTCCGTCCTGCGCGCCGCCCTGGCAGCGGGCCTGGCGGTCGAACTCTGGCGGCAGCGCCATCGGTTCCATGCGCGCACTGATCCGATCCGGCTTCGGCACGCGCTCGCCGCCGCGCCCATCCTCGCGGTCGCGGTCAGCGCCTACGGCATAGCCGGCCTGCACGAATTCGGACATCCGCACCCGCAGTTCGGGGCGGCGCTGCACGCGACCTGGCTCATCGCGGGATTCCAGGATCCTCCGCTCATCGCGACGACCGCCTCGACGCTGGCCTGGGTGTGGTCGCTCCGACTGCTGCTGGTCGTGTCCGTCGGGTACGTCCTGACGGCCGCCTTCGCGCCGGTCGCCTGGCGCGGTTACCGATCGCATCTCGGGCACATCAGGGTCGACGGCCTGGCCTGGCAGCACGGCGTCGATTCGATGTCGTATTTCGCCAAGCAGGATGACAAGCGGCATTTCACCGTGGACGGCCGGGCCTTCGTCGGCTTCCGCGTCAAGAACCGCGTGGCGATCGTGGCGGGCGACCCTGTGGGTGAAGCGGATGCGATCCCTCACCTGGTGGCCCGGTTCGTCGCCCACTGCGGCACCAACGACTGGATTCCGGTGTTCTATGAAGCCTCGACCCGCTATCTCGACGAGTACCAGCGGAACGGGCTGAAGTGGTTCAAGATGGGCGAAGAGGCCGTGCTCGCCCTGCCGACGTGGTCGATGAGCGGTGGCGCCGTCGCGAAGGTGCGCCAGTTCGTCAATAAGGTCCGCCGGGAAGCCCCCGATCTGCGGGTGATTGAGTACCGGCGCCGTGCGCCCAACCTCGAGATCGACGACCAGCTCGAAGACATCTCGAGCGAGTGGCTGGCGGGCAAGAAGGGCGGCGAGATGGGGTTCAACCTCGGCGTGTTCTCCGTCGAGCAACTGGCCGACAAGCGCACGATGATCGCGCAGCGGGCGGACGGTACGGTCGAGGCCTTCGTCACCTGGCTGCCGTACCGGGCCGGCCACGCCGTCGTGCTCGACGCCATGCGCCACCGGCAGTCCGCGCAGCCGGGTGTCATGGATCTGCTGATCGCCGAGTCGGCGCTCGCCTTCAAACGCGAGGGGCTGCAGGCGGTCAGCCTCGCCGTCGCGCCGCTCGCCAACGCCGATGACTCGCCCGCGCTGTCGCCCTACGAGCGCGCCGTGCGCATCATCTTCGATCATTTCTCGCAGGTGTACGGATACCGGACGCTGTTTCAGTACAAGAAGAAATTCGCGCCCGAGTGGGAGCCCCGCTACCTCGTCTTCCCGAGGCCCGACCTTCTGGCCCGCATCGCGTACGCGCTCGTCAGCGTGCACTACGCCCGCCCGTAAGCCGCGTCCCTGGCCGTCCGCCCGCCAGGCGGCGCGCGCTACGGTTCGTGTCAGGGTATTGACACGATTCGTATCAAGATCTATATTCAGGTCATAGCAGCCTTGTGCTGACGCCCATGACCGAACGCGACGACCTGTACTTCATCAGCATGGCGGCCCGGGAACTGGGCATGCATCCCCAGACGCTCCGGAAGTACGAGCGCCTGGGACTCGTGCAGCCCACCCGGACGATTGGCAGCGTCCGCGTGTACTCGCGCGGCGAGATCGAGCGGCTCCGCCTGATCAAGCACCTGGTGGACGAGCTCGGGATCAACCTGGCCGGCGTGCAGCGGCTCCTCGACGTCGCCGACGTCGTCCGGCGGATGCGGCCGATGGTCGAGCAGGACATGCTGGGGCGCCAGGGCGGAAGGCGTCGGCTGGTGCGCGAGATGGAAGTCCTGCTGGAGATGTTGGGGCTCTAGCCCGGGAGCGGACGTGGAATTCAAGGACTACTACGCAACGCTCGGGGTGGCCAAGACGGCCACGGAGAAAGAGATCAAGCAGGCGTACCGGAAGCTGGCGCGCAAGTTCCACCCCGACGTCAACCCGGGCGACCATGCGTCGGAGACCCGCTTCAAGTCCATCAACGAAGCCTACGAAGTCCTGGGCGATGCCGACAAACGCCGGAAGTACGACGAACTCGGTGCGAACTGGCGCCAGTACGAGCAGGCCGGCCCTCACGCCCCTGGCGGGGGTGGCGGCTGGAACGTCAATGTCGGCGGCGAGGGTGGTTTCCGGACGATGTCCGAGGACGAGATGCGCCGCATTTTCGGCGATCAGGACCCCTTCTCGGACTTCTTCCACGCGTTCTTCGGCGGCGCCGGCCCGGAAGGCCCGTCCCGGGGCGGCCGCCCGCCGCGCGGCGCACGCGCCCGTCGCGGCCGCGACATCGAGCACGGCCTCGAGTTGACGCTCGAGGAAGCGTTCCACGGCGCCACGCGACGGCTCGCCATCAAGCACGACGGTCACACACGCAGCGTCGATGTCCGGATCCCGGCCGGCGTGAACGACGGCTCCCGCGTCCGGGCCTCGGGCGAAGGCGAGCACGGAACGGGCGGCGCGTCGGCGGGCGACCTGTACCTGCGGGTCCACATTCAGCCGCATCCCCGGTTCGAACGCCGGGATCGCGACCTGTACGTCCACGCGCCCGTTCCCGTGACGACGGCCGTGCTCGGCGGCGAGACCACCGTGCCGACCGTAGAAGGCCGGACCTTGCGGCTGAAGGTTCCGCCAGCGACGCAGAATGGCCAGGTGCTGCGCCTGAAGGGTCACGGCATGCCGGCGGTCGGTAAGCCCGACGACCGTGGCGATCTCTACGCGACGGTCGACGTGCTGCTGCCCCGTTCCCTCACCCCCGAACAGCGCAAGCTCTACGAAGCTCTCGCACAACTGGAGGACCACGCGACCTAGTCGAGCGCGAACGCATATGACGCTGAACCGATTCACCGAGAAGGCCCAGGAGGCGATTGTCGCCTCGCAGCACCTGGCGGAAGAGTCCGGCCATCCCCAGGTTGAGCCCGAGCACCTGCTGGCCGCCCTCGTCAGCCAGGCGGACGGCATCGCCCCGGAGGTGCTGCGCAAGGTGGGGTCGGATCCCCGCGAGGTCGTCACGGCTGTCCAATCGGCGCTGGCCAGCCTGCCGCAGACGCAAGGCGGCGCGACGCCGGCCGCGTCTGCCCGGACGAGCCGCGTGCTCGCTGCAGCCCAGGCTGAAGCCGCGCAGATGAAGGACGAATTCGTCAGCACGGAGCACCTGCTGCTGGCGCTGGCGGCTGAGCCGGGCCGGTCGGCCTCAGGGCGCCTGCTCCAGGGCCGCGGCGTGACGAAGGACCGTATTCTCGAGGCGCTGCAGGCGATCCGTGGCTCGCAGCGCGTCACCGACCAGAATCCGGAGGGCAAGTACCAGGCGCTCGAGCGCTACGGCCGCGACCTCACGGACCTCGCGCGCAAGGGCAAACTGGACCCCGTCATTGGCCGCGACGAAGAGATCCGCCGTGTCATCCAGGTGCTCTCGCGCCGCACGAAGAACAACCCCGTGCTGATCGGTGAGCCCGGCGTGGGCAAGACCGCCATCGTCGAAGGGCTTGCCCAGCGCATCGTGCGGGGCGACGTTCCGGAGGGCTTGAAGCACAAGCGCATCGTCGGCCTGGACATGGGCGCGCTCGTTGCGGGCGCGAAGTATCGCGGTGAGTTCGAGGAACGGCTGAAGGCGGTCCTGAAGGAGATCACCGACGCCGACGGGCAGGTCGTGCTCTTCATCGACGAACTGCATACGGTGGTCGGCGCAGGTGCGGCCGAAGGCTCGATCGACGCATCGAACATGCTCAAGCCGATGCTCGCCCGGGGCGAGTTGCATACGATCGGCGCCACCACGCTGGACGAGTACAGGAAGCACATCGAGAAGGACGCGGCCCTCGAACGGCGCTTTCAGCCGGTGATGGTCAACCAGCCCACGGTCGAGGACACGATCAGCATCCTGCGCGGTCTCCGCGAGCGGTACGAGATCCACCACGGCGTGCGGCTGAAAGATACCGCGCTCGTCGCGGCCGCCGTGCTCTCCCAGCGGTACATCGCGGACCGGTTCCTGCCGGACAAGGCGATCGACCTGGTGGACGAAGCGGCCTCCAAACTCCGGATGGAGATCGACTCCATGCCCGCGGCACTGGACGAAGTCGAACGCCGCATCATGCAGCTCGAAATCGAGGGGCAGGCTCTCCGCAAGGAAACCGACGCGGCCTCGCTCGACCGGCTGTCGCGGCTCGACCGCGAACTGGCGGACCTCAAGGAGGACCGCGACCGGCTGCGCGCCCACTGGCAGCAGGAGAAGGCGGTCATCCAGGAGGCGCGCACCCAGAAGCAGGAACAGGAGCGGCTGCGGCACGAGATTGAGCGGGCCCAGCGTGCGGGGGACTTCGCGACAGCCTCGGAGCTGCAGTACGGTCGCATGCCCGAGACCGAGCGGCGGATTGCGCAGGCCGCCCAGCGGCTGGCCGACCTGCAGCACGACACCAGGATGCTGAAGGAAGAGGTCGACGAGGAAGACATCGCCGAGGTCGTCAGCAAGTGGACGGGCGTTCCGGTAAGCCGGCTGATGGAAGGCGAAATCCAGAAGCTCGTCAAGATGGAGGAACGCCTGCACCTGCGGGTGGTTGGCCAGGACGATGCCATCGCGGCCGTCGCCAATGCGATCCGCCGGGCCCGGGCGGGACTGCAGGACCCCAAGCGTCCGTTGGGCAGCTTCCTGTTCCTCGGCCCGACCGGCGTGGGCAAGACCGAACTCGCGCGCGCGCTGGCCGAGTTCCTGTTCGATGACGAACAGGCGCTCATCCGGATCGACATGTCGGAGTACCAGGAAAAGCACACGGTGTCGCGGATGATCGGCGCGCCGCCTGGATACGTGGGCTATGACGAAGCGGGCCAGCTGACCGAGGCCGTACGCCGGCGTCCGTATGCGGTGGTCTTGCTCGACGAAATCGAGAAGGCCCACGCCGACGTCTTGAACGTCCTGCTGCAACTGCTCGACGACGGCCGGCTGACCGACGGCAAAGGCCGCACCGTGGACTTCAAGAACACCGTGGTCGTCATGACGTCGAACCTCGGCAGCCAGTACCTCGCGGAGCGCCCCGGTCGCCCTGGCGAGGCGGTCGACGAGGGCACGCGGCGGCAGATCATGGACGCCCTGCGCGCTCATTTCCGCCCGGAGTTCCTGAATCGCGTGGACGAGACCATCGTCTTCCACTCGCTCGGCCGCGAGCACCTCAAGCAGATCGTCGACATCCAGCTCCGGGGCCTGCTGCGCCGCCTCGAGAGCCGGAAGCTGCAGCTCGAACTGACGGAGAAGGCGAAGAACCTGCTGCTGGACGAAGGGTACGACCCCGTCTACGGCGCGCGGCCGCTGAAGCGCACGATCCAGCGCAAGCTGCTGGACCCGCTGGCCCTCGAGATTCTCCAGGGCGCTTTCAGTGACGGGGACACCATCCGTGTCGAGGCTGCCGGCGACGACCTGGCGTTCGTGAAGGGCGGCTCGCCGGCCGCACCGCGTTGACGCGTCCCCGTCGACGCGACAGGATTTCAACGGCTTCCCCCTAGTTTCGGTGTGAGACCCGTCCCAGCGGGGCGGACCTCGTGATCTGGTTCGAGCGGAGGTTTCATGCGATTGAAAGTCGGCGTCGTACTGGCGTTGTGTGTCGTGCTGCTGCCGGGCCTGGCAGCTGCGCAGCAGACCGGAACAATCATCGGCAAGGTGGTCGACTCGGGCGGCCTGGTGCTCCCCGGCGTGACGGTCGAGGCGCGCGCGAATGTGCTGCCGACGCCGCGCGTCACGACCACCGGAGGTGCAGGCGAGTACCGGATGCCTGCGCTGCCGCCTGGCACGTACACCGTCGATTTCGTGCTGGCCGGCATGGCCACGGTGTCGCGGCAGGTCCAGGTCCAGCTTGGCCAGGACACGACCGTTGACGTGAAGATGTCGGTCCAGGGTGTCAGCGAGACGGTCACGGTCACCGCGGCCATCGTCCCCGCCATCGAAAAGGACTCCACGGCGCTGAAGAGCGGGGTCTCGTCAGATACGATCCAGAATCTGCCGGTCGGCCAGGAGTACCGCGATCTCATCAAGCTGATCCCCGGGGTCATGTACACGCCCGACGGCACGCGCGGCCCCAGCGCGGGCGGCAGTGGCCAGGACAACATTTACAAGTTCGACGGCGTCAACGTCACGATGCCCCTCTACGGCACGCTGTCGGCTGAGCCGGCGTCCCACGACATCGCGCAGATGACCACGATCAAGGGGGGTGCGAAGGCCGTGGACTTCGACCGGTCCGGCGGGTTCACCGTGGATTCGGTCAGCCGCTCCGGCACGAACCGGTTCCAGGGCATGTTCAGCTACCAGTTCCAGAGCGACGCGATGGCGGCGGATCTGACGAGCGGGAGCCTGTCGAAGTACTCCAAGAACGGCGTGTGGCTGACCGCAAACGGCGGCGGGCCGATTCTCAAGAACAAGCTCTATGTCTATGGCTCGTACTATCGTCCCGAGTACGACCGGGTGAACCGCGCCAACCTGTACGGTGATCTGCCCAAGTACAACAGCACCCGGAACGAGGGATTCGCGAAGGTCACCTACACGCCGACCAGTTCCATTCTGATCAATGGAAGCTGGCGGCAGTCCCATACGCTCTCGACAGGGTCCAGTTTCGGGTCATCGACGGCCTCGACGGCCGGCTCCGGCAGCGAGTCGTGGAACAAGATCGGAACCCTCGACGCCTCGTGGGTGCTCAACTCGAAGAGCTTCGCGTCGTTCAAGTACACGCACTTCGAGAACCCGACGCAGAGCCGAGCCGACAACACATCATCGGCGGTCCCGACCCTCGCCAACGGCACCAAGCTGGACCTGAACGCCCTCGATATCCTGGGCGCGTTCAATGTGCCAACGCCCGTGGCCGGACAGGATGCGTTCAACGCGTTCATCCAGCCGCTGATTAACCGCTACGGCTACACGCTGAACGGCGTGAAGACCGGCGGCGGCACCGTCGGCTATGCCGCGACGTTGACCGATGCGGACGATTTCTTCCGCGATGCGGCTCAGTTTGCCTACAACATCACGCTCGGGACCACGTTCCGCCACGACCTGCACGCGGGCTTCCAGTGGTCCAAGGACGCCGAAGACCTGAATCGCGCGTCGAACGGCTGGGGCGTGTTCAACGTGCCTGGCGGCCGCTCGGCCAGCATCGGCCTGCCCGGGCAGCCGGCGTACTACTACGCGGAGTACCTGATGCGGTCGACGGGATCGAGGCTCGGGATCCGCGGCGAGTTCCAGTCGGTGAACCTCGAAGTGAACGACACGATGACGTGGAAGAACTGGGCCTTCAACGTCGGCGCGGTGATGAGCCGGGACGAGCTGTACGGCCAGGGGCTGAAGAACGACTCTTCGACGCTGTCGGGGTACACGTTATCGCCGGGCACGAAGTACTCGATGTACACAATCCCGTTCTCCAGGATGTTCCAGCCCCGGCTCGGCGCCACGTGGGCCTACAACGGGCAGGATACGATCTACGCCAGCTACGCGAGGTACAACCCTGCAGTCAACTCGCTGCCGCGGGCGGCGTCGT
>JAPKZP010000175.1 GCA_026393735.1 Acidobacteriota bacterium | reverse complement strand
GCTGGCCGGGCAGGTGCGCAACCGGATTGCGCGGCTGAATGCCGATGGGACGCTGGACCCTGGATTCAATCCGGGGGTGGATAGCTGGGTCTATTCGCTGGCCGTGCAGGCGAACGGCCAGATCCTGGCGGGGGGGACCTTCGACGTGATGGGCGGGCAAACCCGCCATAGCATTGCGCGACTAGACAACACCGCCACGGCCAGCGATATCCTGAGCTACGATGGAGGTGCGATCACCTGGCTGCGTGGCGGCACCGGTCCGGAGGTGTGGAGGACCACGTTCGAGCATGCGACCAACGGTGCGGCGTGGACCATGTTGGGCGCGGGGGCCCGTGTCCCCGGAGGATGGCAACTGGGCAGTGTGACCGTACCGCTGGGGACCATCCGCGCCCGGGGGTATGCATCCGGGGGCTACCACAACGCTTCCGGCGGAATCATCGAAAATGGCATCGGTGCCTTGGCGATCACGACCCAGCCGGCCGGACGCACGAACAACGCGGGCACCACGGCGGAGTTCAGTGTCTACGTGGCCGGCTCGGCCCCGAGCGGCTATCAATGGCGGAAGAACGGCGCAAACCTGACCGATGGCGGCTCCCTCGTCGGAGCCAATGCGGCCGCCTTGAATGTGAGCGGCGTCGTGAGCAACGACGTCGGCGGTTACGATGTGATCGTCAGCAATGCCTACGGCAGCGTGACGAGCGCCGTCGCGAGCCTGGCCGTGGTGGACCCGGCGATCAATGCCCAGCCCTCCAGCCAGACCGCCCAAGTGGGGGGCAATGCGACCCTGAGCGTGACGGCCGCAGGGACGGGCGTGCTGGGCTATCAATGGTGGAAGGACGGGCAGGTACTGGTGGGAGCGACGGACGCATCGCTGGTGCGGACGAACCTGCAGGCCGCGGATGCCGGCAACTACAAGGTCGTGGTCAGCGGCACCTATGGTTCGGTGACCAGCGCCGTGGTCGAACTCTGCGTGAACCTGGCCCCTCCGGATCCGGACTTCAATCCGGGCACGAGTAGTTACGTGTACTCCTTGGCGGTCCAGGCCGACGGAAAGATCCTGCAGGGCGGATCCTTCACGACGGCGGGCGGCCTGACCCGCAATTACATCGCCCGGCTCAACGCGAATGGGACGGTGGACACCAACTTCAATCCGGGCGCGAACAGCACGGTGTACTCGCTGGCGGTGCAGGCCGATGGCCGCATTCTGGCGGGCGGCGGCTTCTCGACGCTGGGCGGACTCTCGCGCTCCCGCGTCGGCCGGCTCTACGCCGACGGGACGGTGGACACCAACTTCAATCCGGGCGCCAGCAGCACCCTGTACGTGCTGGGAGTGCAGGCCGACGGGAAGATCCTGCTGGGCGGTTCGTTCACCACGGTGGGTGGCCTGGCGCGCAATTACATCGCCCGGCTCAACGCCGACGGGACCGTCGATACCAGTTTCACCACGGGCGCGAGCAATGCCGTCTACGCGCTGGCGGTGCAGGCGGACGGCAGGATTCTGTTGGGAGGGAATTTTACAACGGTGGGCGGCCTCACGCGCAACTACCTGGCGCGGCTCAACGCCAACGGGACGGTGGACACCAGTTTCACCACGGGCGCGAGCAACGCGGTCTATGCGCTGGCGGTGCAGGCGGACGGCCGGATCCTGGTGGGCGGTGCGTTCACGACGCTGGGCGGACAGGCGCGCAACTACCTGGCGCGGCTCAATGCGGCGGGAACGCTGGACACCGGCTTCAATCCGAGCCCGAACAGCACCGTGTACGCGCTGGCGTTGCAGGCGGACGGCAGGACGCTGGCCGGCGGTGCCTTCGCAACCTTGGGCGGGCTGACGCGCAACTGCATCGCGCGCATGAACGGCACCGGTCCGGCCACGGATGCCCTGGGCTACAACGGATCGACGATCAGTTGGTCGCGCGGCGGCACGGCGCCGGAGGTGTGGCGGACCACGTTCGAGTACACGACCAACGGGACGCAATGGACGATGCTGGGGGCGGGCACGCGAACGACGGGAGGCTGGCAACTGGGCGCGGCATCCGTGCCGCCCGGAAGCCTGCGCGCCCGCGGCTACACGACCGGCGGCTACTACGGTGGGTCCGGCGGGATCGTCGAGACCGTGGCCCCGGTGGACGTCGATGCGGACGGCGTGCCCGACTGGTGGACGAGCCGCTACTTCGGGCATCCGACCGGGCAGAGCGGCGACTGCTCCCGTGCCGCCGACGATGCCAGCAGCACCGGGCAGAACAACCTGTTCAAGTACGTGGCCGACTTGGATCCGACCAATCCCGTTTCGGTGTTCCGCCTCCGCATCGAGGGCGTGCCCGATCAGCCGACGCAGAAGCGGCTGATCTTCGGCCCCCGGTGGGACTCGCGTGTCTACGTGCCGCTCTTCTGCACCGACCTGGTGTCCGGCGTATGGTGGACGAACCTGCCCTCGGCCTCCACGAGCGACGACGGCGCCGAGCGCACCGTCACCGATCTGGACGCCGCCGGCAACGGCAAGTTCTATCGCGTCCGGATTTCGGTGCCCTGCGTGGGGAACGCCGACGGACCATGACAGAACCATTGACAGCAAGACCATTCCGGACGGCGGCCGAGCCGTTCGGCCGCCGCTCGGGCACCAATGGTTCTGCTGTTCATGATTCTGTCATAATCCGGCCCGGAATCGGGCAGTACACGATCATGTGCACAGAATCATGTCGGACAGCACGGCCGTGAGCTGGGCGGCACTGCGTGCTGTGGCCGGGGGGGACGGTGACTCCGGCGCGAATGCGCGGCGACGGTCGCATCCCATTTGCGCCGGCCTCACGCCGGCTTCGTTCGGGACTTCGCCGCGCCAGGCTGCGGCCGGCTGCAGCAGGCGCCGCCCGCCGGGGTAGGTCGGCCATTCCTGGCCGACCGGCGGCTGGGTCGAGGCAGGTCGGGCACGAATGGCCGACCTACGGTCCGCGGTCGGACGGTCCCACGGTCCCGCCACTCATCGGGCTTGCCAAGGCCTGAGCGGCGGCATAGAAGAGAAGCATGACGTACAGACTCAGAGTGACGTGCATTTGCGGGGCCTATCTGAAGGAAGATTGCGTCCGCGTGCTTGCCCTGGACAGCGGGGCGTCATTGCTCGATCTTCATCACTGCATCCAGAACGCCGTCTCCTTCGACCGCGATCATCCGTACGAGTTCTATACCGCGAACAGCGGCTCCCCGTTTGCCGTACGGAATTGGATTACCATGGAGGACGAATGGGCGGAGAAGGTTGCGGCGTTCGGCCGGACGCAACTTAAGGACATCTGGCCCATGGGTCGCAAGAAGCTGTACTATTGGTTCGATTTCGGAGACCGATGGATTTTCGAGGTGCGCAAGATGCGAGCGGGCCAAGGAGACGAAACCCTGAGCACACCGGGTGTGATCGAACGGATCGGCCCGGACCCGCAGCAGTATCCTCGTGCAGGGTCTTGAATAACAAGCAGCGGAGTTACACATAATCATGAGCATACGATCGGCGATCCTGTGGGGCGGTTTCTGCGTGGCGGGCGCGGCGTGCGCGGGCGAGGCGCCCGGCTATCGGCTGGACCTGTTGCCGGATAATACCGGCGTGGCGCTCGTCAACCGGGCCAATGGCCTGCCGGTCTGGCGGGCGGTGTGCGATCCGAAGCAGCCCAAGCCCTACGTCTATCCGCTGGCGACGCTGGGCGGGGTGGAACTGACCGCCAACTCGCCTGCCGACCACGTCTGGCACCACAGCCTGTGGTTCGCGTGGAAGTTCATCAACGGCGTCAACTACTGGGAGACCGACAAGAAGACCGGCAAGAGCGAGGGGGCCACCGTCATCAAGTCCTCGAAGTTCCGGTGCAACGACGACGGCTCGGCCCGGGTCGAGATGGCGATCGAGTACGCGCCGCCGGGCAAACCGGCGGTGATGCGCGAGGCGCGCACGGTCGCGTTCGGCGCGCCGCGCGCGGACGGTTCGTACGCGATCGACTGGGACGCGGCCTTCACCGTCGGCGACAGCGAGATCAAGCTCGACCGCACGCCGCCCCACGGGGCTTCGGGCGGTTATGCCGGCCTCTCGCTGCGTTTCCCGAAGGGAACCACCGGCTGGACTTTCCTCACCAGCGAGGGCGTCCACGGCGCCGCCCAGGGCAACGGCAAGCCGGCGCGCTGGGTGGATTTCTACGGCCCGGCCAAAGGCGGACCCGTGGCGGGCATCGCGGTCTTCGACCACCCGGCGAACCCGCGCCATCCCACCGCGTGGTACCTCAACGAGGGGCACCCCTACTTCAGCCCGGCGCTGATCTACCAGGAGCCGATGACCCTCAAGGCCGGCGCCACGCTGCGCCTGCGCTACCGCGTGCTCGTCCACGACGGGCAAGGGGACAAGACGAAGCTCGACGCCGAATTCAAGGACTACGCCAAGGCGCCGTGACCGTGAAGAACAGAGTGTTCACGATTGTCGTTACCGCCGCGGTCGTGTCGATCTTCTGGTACGGCTGGCATGTTCTGAATGCGGTCGGGAACAGGATCGAGCAAGTGTGGCTCATCAGTGCCGTGAAGGCGCCGGGGCGCATGGCGCTCGATACGATCCAGGCCGATCTTGAAGCCGGCCGCTACGACGTCGTCAAATTGGAAGTCGGGGCCCTGAAAAAGCGGTGGGCCGCCTTCAGCGCGGACGCGGACGACCGAGGGCCCGGCATCGGGAACATCATGGCCGACTTTTCGAAGCTCGGCGCTGCGGGCATTCTCCACGTGGATGCCGAACCGGGAGCTTCGGCGAAGAGCGGTCCGGCAACTCCCGCAGAGACGGATTCGACAACGAAATTCTTCCGCGTGATCGGCCTCACGCCACCGCCCGAGGGGAACAGCACGTCGTCGCTGGCGCTGGGGCACCCTCGAGGCCGGTGTGCCCATGCTATTCTGGGGCGGCTACCACTGGATCAAAGGGCTGTCCTATGAGCCCTCGAACCACGTCATATATGTTGTCGGCGCCCCGGGGGTCGTCTCCCAGTACTGCGGCAACGTGATCATGCTGTTGCGGCAACAGGAGAAGGATGCGCCTGTACATCACATTGCCGAAAGCGTCCGGCTGAAGAGTACCCAGCCGGTTCCGTCCTCCATTCGGCCAATCAGTCCGCCTCGGTGATTCGCACGGCGGAACGGTCCCCCGCAAGATGGCGGCAAAATTGTGCACTGTAAATCGCAGGTGCGCAACATCCTAAGTGAGAGTACGGACGTCGGTACTTTTTCCCTCCCGACCGATTTCATCCTCGGGTAAAGTGCGAACAGGCGCAGGCGGCGGCCCAGGCCGCACTCGTCCTTCACAGAAGGGCGCAAAGATCGCAAAGGGAACCCGTCCGCCGCGTCCCCCTTCGCGTCCTTCGCGGACTTCAGTTCAAGATCCGGAAGCCGGCGCCGGATCCGCCTTCATCGTCCATTCGCGGTCGTTCGGCCTGCATCGCCGTGGTGCCTCGGGTTCGTTTGCGGCTGTGCCGCGATGCGTTCCTTGCGGCTATTCCTTCCGGCTGGGTTCAACTGGGCGGTGGGAGTTTCGCGGCGAGCGCGTCCGTCTCGCGCAGGCTGAAGCGGGTCGAGACGACGGAGTGCTTCTCGGGGCCGGGCCGGTACTTGATGTAGGTGGTGGCGACGATCGTGCCGTCCGGGAGCAACTCGAGACCGGGATAGCCGCAGTCGCCCCCCGCGTTGCTGTGCAGGAGCTTCACGCGGTAACGGCCGGGCTTCGACTGGCGGACGTCGGCATACGTGCCCACCCACGCGACGAAGTGGCCGCGGGTCGGGCTGTTGGGCGCGGTGTCGCGGAAGGCGACGACCATCCGGCCGTCGGGCGTCTGCACGCCCATGTGGCGGTCCCCGGTCAGGCCCCACGGCGTATCGACGGGCGTGCTCCAACGCTGCCCCTCGTCCCGGCTGAACATCACGAGGCTGCGCCCCTTGTGCGTGTTCTCGCGCATCATGCAGCAGAGTTCCTGGCCGTCCGGCGAACGGAAGGCGAAGGGCTCGCAGGGGTTCTTGCCCGCGACGGCGGCGACGACCTTGGGCGCCGACCACGTAAGCCCGCCGTCGGCGGTGATGGTCTGCGGCACCTCGAGCGGCGTCCGGTCCGCGCCGCCCGGGCCCTTGTGATAGAGCCCGAGGTGCCGCCCGTCCTTGAGGCGCACGATGCTGCTGAAGGTCATCACGCATTGGAAGCCCAGCGGCGGCATCTCCTTCCAGTT
>JAPKZP010000440.1 GCA_026393735.1 Acidobacteriota bacterium | reverse complement strand
GGCGCGTGTGGCGCCCCCCGAGCATGAAGTAGCCGGTGAGGATCATCATGCCGGCGACCCATCCGCCGAGGAACAGGTAGATGGGAATCTGCCAGCTCCACACGTGGACGAAGGGATCGATGAGTTCGTTGTGCCGCGTGATGAAGAGTTCGGGCTGCATGTTGCGCGTCCCGCGCAGGGCCGACGCCCTGCGCCACATCAATCCAAGTAGAAGATCCGGGGTTGCGTGCCGGCAGCCGGCAGGAGCGCGTGCGCCCGGCGCGACGCCAGCGCACGGCTGATGGCGCTGCCCTGGTCGTCCAGGTCACCGAACGTGAAGCAATGCGTCGGGCACACCGACACGCACGCCGGGTCCAGCCCCTGCTTCACCCGGTGCACGCAGAATGTGCACTTGTCGGCGTACCCCTCCGGGTTCACGAACCGCGCATCGTACGGGCACGAGGCCAGGCACGCCTTGCATCCGATACACTCTCCGTGGGTCACGAGGACGATGTGGCCGAACTCGTCGACGTGACTCGCGCCCGTCGGGCAGCAAGTGACGCACGGCGGATTGTCGCAGTGATTGCATCGCTCCGATCGGATCTCCATGTGGATCGTCGGGAACGTGCCGACGGCCTCGTAGGCGATCCAGTCGCGGTTGAATCCTTCGGGGACGCGGTTCTCGGTCTTGCAGGCGACCACGCAGTCCATGCACCCGACGCACTTCCGGGTGTCGATTGCCATGCCGTAGCGTGCCATCGCCTACGCCCCCGCCTCGATGGCGACGAAATTGACGTTCATCCCCGTGCCGCCCATGAGGGGATCCGTCTTGTACCGCGTAATGAGCTGCGCATCGCTGGCGCCCCTGCCGACCGTGCGCCGCAGCCGCACCGCCGTGTGCCCGAAGCCGTGCACCATGTAAACGCAGTCCGGCCGGATGCGCTGGGTCGCCTTGAGCTTCACGCGATTGCTGACGACGCCATCCTGATTCTTCAATCGAACGTAGCGGCCATCGGTGAGGCCCATGCGTGCCGCCACGTCGGCGTTCAGCCACACCTCGTTCTCGTCCATCATCTCGTTGAGGATCGGGTTCGACTGGGTGCGGCCGAACGAATGCACCGGCGCCCTGCCGAACAGGAGCCTGAACATGCCCGGAGGCGGTTCGGCCGGCTTCGTGTACTTCGGCACCGGGTCGAACCCTTTGTCGCGGAGCGCCGTCGAGTAGAAATCGATCTTGCCCGATACGGTCGGGAACTTCGGCTCCAAGCCGTCTTCAAAGAAGACCGGCTGCGGCGCGCCGCGGATGATGCCCTTCTGTTTCAGTTCCGCGAAGCTGAGCCCGGCCCTGGACACGCGGTATTCGAGGTACTCCTCGATGGTCTTCCACGGGTAGTACGACTCGAGGCCGAGCTTCTTCGCGAGTTCGCGCGCGATCCACCAGTTGGGCTTCTGGTCGTGCGGCGATTGCACGACGGGCTGCCGCAGCGCGACGAAAGGCTCCCGGAACAGCTCCGGGTTCAAGTCGTCGTACCGTTCGAGATAGGTCGATTCCGGAAGGACCACGTCGGCCCAGCCGGCCATCTCCGTCGGGATGACATCGATCACCACCAGCAGATCGAGCGCCTGGATCGCCTTGATGGTCTCCGGCTCGTTGGGCAGCGCCGTGATCAGGTTGGTGGCGTAGGTGAACCACCCCTTGATGGGGTACGGCTGGCCCGTGATCGAGGCCTCGCGGATGCCGGTGGTGAGCGTCTCGATCGCGAACGGGTACCTGGCGCCAGGGTTGTCGACCTTGCCTTTCTCGGACTTCGGGTACGGCGGGTAAGGATACCCAGGAATGTCCATCGACACGGGCGTGTAGAAGCCGCCCTTGCGGCCCCAACTTCCCAGCAGGGCATTCAACAGGGCGATCGCGCGCGCGCGCTGGGTGTCGTCGCCGTACCACGTCGCGTGGCGGCCCGGGTGCACCAGGGTCGCGGGCCGGTACCGGGCCATTTCGCGCGCCGTCTCGCGAATCACGGCCGGGTCGATCCCCGTCTCGGGGTACGCCCACTCAGGAGTGTAGGGCGTGAGCTCGGCCGCAAACGCTTCGAACCCGAAGCCGTGCTGCGCGACGTAGTCCTTGTCGTACAGCCCTTCGGCGACCAGCACGTTCATCCAGGCCAGCACGAGCGCAAGGTCAGTTCCGGGCTTGATGGGCAGGTAGTGCGTCGCCTTGCTCGCCGCGACCGAGAAGCGGGGATCGACGACGATCACGCTCGCGCCGTTGCCGATCGCCTCCGCGAACTCCTGCACCTGGGTGTTGTGCATGTTCTCGCCCAGGTGCGAGCCGATCAGCACGAGGCACCGCGAGTTTCTGATGTCGGTGCGCTCGGGCGAGCCGACTTCTTCGCCGAACGTCAGATGGAACCCGACATCTCGCGGCCCCCGGCACTGGGCGAACGAGGGTGCCGCGATGTTCGGCGTGCCGTACGCCTTCAGCGTGTGCTTGAGGAACGTGCCGCCGAGCCCGTGGGAGAACACGGCGACGGCCTCCGGGCCGTAGCGCGCCTTGATCGTCTGCAACTTGTCGGCGACGTAGGAGAGGGCCTCATCCCAGGTCACCTGGGCCCAGACATCCTCACCGCGCCGCTTCCGCCGGATGAGCGGTGTCTTCAGGCGATCGTCATCGAAGTGCGCCCCAATCCCGCCTGTCCCTCGCGGACAGAGGCGGCCCCGGCTCAGCTGGTCGTCGGGGTTGCCCTCGATCTTCCAGAGTTTGCCGTCCTGCACGTAGGCGATCGCCCCGCACTTCCAGAAGCAGATGTCGCAGAACGTCGGGATCGTCTTGAGGCCGGGCGCCTCGCCCGGCGACACGAGCGCGGTGCCCGCCAGCCGGGCCACGCCTGCCGTCGCAGAGGTGGCCGCGACCGTGGCGGCAGAGATCTGCAGAAAACGACGCCTGGAGAGGGAATCCATACAGCCTCTCTGTCTGGGGTCGGTATCGAAACCTGCGTTGGGCGGCCGGCCGCGGCCACGAGAACGGGTTTCGACACTGGTCGTACTCGCGCGGGACCAGGGAACCGGAATCAGCGATGAGGGCGGCGCAACACCCCAGCACGCGCGTCCGTTCCGGGGGCGGGACAGACACTCCTGAACAGAGATTCAGGAATCCCGGGTTGGTGACAGAGAGGCGCGACGGCTGGCGCAACGGGGGTGTCAGTCCACCCAGAGCGGGACGAATTCGAAACGGTCGACGTCGACCAGCCCCTTGTCGGTCAGCTTCAGGCTCGGAATAACTTCCAGGGCCAGGAAACTCATGGTCATGAAGGGGTCGTGGAGCGGCGATCCCAGTTCGTTCGCCGCGGTGACGGCGGCACTGACCTGGCGGGCTACCGTCTCAACGGGCTCCGCGCTCATCAGGCCCCCGAGCGGCAACGGCACCTCCGCCACGACACGATCCCCGACCGCCACCACCATGCCGCCATGCAGCGCGGCAACGCGGCGCGCCGCAGTCATCATCGAGGCGTCATCGGCCCCGACCGTGACGACGTTGTGGTGGTCGTGGGCCACGGAAGACGCCATGGCCCCGCGGCGCAAGCCCATGCCTCGGACAAACCCCTTCCCCATCACGCCCGACGCCATGTGGCGCTCGATCACG
>JAPKZP010000684.1 GCA_026393735.1 Acidobacteriota bacterium | reverse complement strand
ACGTTTGCCGACTCGCGGCTCGGGAGATCGACGGTGATGAGCGCCCGTCCCCTGGCCGTGACATGCTCGACCACACGGCCGTGCCGGTACACCCAGGCGATGCCGCGGCGCCCGGCGTCGGTCTGCGGATTGAACCGCAGCATGACGCGCCGGATGTCGAGGCCGAGGCGCTCGGTCACCTGCGTCAGCAGATCGCCCTGCCCCTGCGCGTGCAACGCCGACATTACCACGGATCCATCACTTCGCTGCTCGAGGCGGCGGCGCTCGTCGAGCCCCAGCCGGTCGGCCTTGTTGAAGACGTCGAGACACGGCACGGCGTGGGCGCCGACCTCATCGAGGACCGCGTGTACCGCGGCGATCCGGCGCTCACGGTCGTCGGCCGACGCGTCGATGACATGCAGCAGCAGGTCGGCCTCGGCCACCTGCTCGAGCGTGGCCCGAAATGCCGCCACCAGCGTATGCGGAAGGCGGTCGATGAACCCGACCGTGTCGGACACCAGCAGTTCGCGTCGGTCCGGCAGGCGCACCTTGCGGACGAGCGGATCGAGCGTGACGAACAGCGCGTCCGAGACCTGCGCGGCTTCCCGCGTCAGCAGGTTGAAGAGCGTGGTCTTGCCGGCGTTGGTGTAGCCCACCAGCGCCACCGTCGGCACGTCTGTCTTCTGCCGCCGTTCGCGCAGGCGGGACCGCCGCTGGCGCACATCCTCGATGCTCGCGCTGATCGTGGCGATCCGCTTCCGGATCCGGCGCCGGTCGGTCTCGAATCCCGCCACCAAGCCGGGAGAGTTCGATCCCGCTGCCGACGAGTCGCGGCAGCAGGTACTGCAATTGGGCGAGTTCCACCTGCCACTTGCCTTCGCGCGTGCGGGCCCGGCGCGCGAAGATGTCCAGGATGAGCTGCGTGCGGTCGATCACCCGACGCCCGAGCGCCTTCTCTGCCTGCCGCAACTGGCTGGGGCTCAACTCGTGATCGAAGACGACGAGGTCAACGGCCTGTTCGTCGCAGGCCAGCGCGCACTCTTCGAGCTTGCCCCGGCCCACGTAGGTCGCTGGATCCGGCTTGGGCCGCTCCTGCAGCGTCCGGAGGCAAACGACACCGCCGGCAGCCGACACGAGGCCCGACAATTCGTCGAGTGACGCTTCGGCCTGCAGGCGACGCGCTTTGGATGGCGTAAGGCCGATGACGGCGGTTCGTTCGCGGTTGTTCAGGATGTCACACCGGGTAGAGGCCGACTATGCCAGGCATTCTAGCACGCGTTCCCAGGGCACCGCGCCGGCTCTCACCAGCCGCGGCTCCGCGCCCGTTACGCTGACGATCGTCGAGGGCGGTCCGCCCGGCGTCGCCCCCGCGTCGAGGAGCACATCCAGGTGAACCGCGAGCGCGAGCCGGACCTCATCGGCTGTGGTCGCCGGAGGCTGGCCCGAGCGGTTCGCACTGGTCGACGTGATGGGCGCCCCAAACCCGGCCGCCAACGCGCGAGCGAGCGAGTGGGCCGGCACTCGGACGGCCACGGTGCCGCTCCCGCCATGCACGTCCTCGCATAGCGCGGGCCAGGCCGGGACGACGAGGGTCAGGGGCCCGGGCCAGAAGCGATCGGCGAGGGTGCGGGCCAGCGGTGGGAGCGCGCCACCGCAGGCCTCAATCTGTTCCCTGCTCGCCGCAATGAGCGGGATCGCACGGTCGACCTGGCGTCCCTTGATGCGATAGAGTTGTGCGACCGACCGCGGATTCCCAGGGTCCACAGCCAGTCCGTAGAGCGTATCGGTCGGATAGGCGACGACCCCGCCCCGTCGGAGCACCTCGACCGCCCGCTCGATGAGTGGCGTCTCAGGCTCGCCGGCACAGTATCGAAGGCTCAACATGGACTCGCGCCACTCCTTTTCACCATCTTATCGCTGGCAGACGCTCGTCAGCACGAAGACTGCCACCTTGCTGGTCTGCGCCGTCGCTGCGCTGGTGGCTTTAGTGTTTGTCGTACCGCCCCCGCCGGGAGACATCGAACCGGCGATCGCGCACGTCGCGCGCGGGCTGCCGCTCTGGGCCGGCTTGCCGTTCGCGGGGATGCTGCTGTCGATTGCCCTCTTCCCGTTGCTCCTGCCGCAGTTCTGGCACCATCACTACCAGAAGGTCTCCGTCGCGTGGGCCCTCGTCTTCTTTGCACCCTTCTACCTGCAGTACGGCACGCTCGCCGTCTTCAGGCTCCTGGAAGTGCTCCTGGTCGACTATGTGCCGTTCCTGATGCTCCTGTGGGGGCTGTACACGGTGTCGGGAGGCATCCTCCTGCGAGCGCAACTGGTGGCGACGCCCACCCTCAATGCCGTGTTCCTGCTCGGCGGCCTCGTCATCGCGTCGCTCATGGGCACGACGGGCGCCTCGATGCTGCTCATCCGCCCGATGCTGCGCGCCAACGCGTGGCGCAGGCACAAGGCGCATGTCTTCGTGTTCTTCATCTTCCTCGTGTCGAACATCGGCGGCCTGCTCACGCCTCTTGGCGATCCTCCCCTGTTCCTGGGATTCATCCACGGGGTACCGTTCTTCTGGACGCTGCGCCTGTTCCCTGAGTACCTGTTCGTATCGGCGCTCGTCCTCGGCGCGTTCGTCGCGATCGACAGCGTGCTCATCCGGCGCGAACTCGACGCCCGCCCGACGCACGACCGGCCCCACACGCGCACGTCGTTCCGCATCGAGGGCTGGCACAATTTCCTGCTCCTGTTCGGCATCCTGGGCGCGGTGCTGCTCTCGGGCTTCTGGAAGACGCCGGCCTTCCAGTGGTTCGGCATTCATCTCGAGTACCGGAATCTCGTCCGCGATCTCCTGATCGTGATCATCGGCCTCGTGTCGATCGCCGCCACCCCCCGCAAGGTGCGCGACGACAACGGCTTCACCTGGGGCGCCATCCAGGAGGTGGCGGTCCTGTTCTTCGGCATCTTCGTCACGATCATCCCGGTTCTCATGATCCTCCGCGCGGGCAACGAGGGCGCGATGGGATTCCTCGTGACCGGCATCACCCACCCGTGGCAGTACTTCTGGATGTCGGGCGCGCTCTCCAGTTTCCTCGACAACGCCCCGACCTACCTGACGTTCATGGCCCTGGCCCTCGGTCAGCTCGGCATCCCGTCCGAGCAGGTGACGGCCGTGCTGAGCGGTGCCGTCACGGGTCCGCAGGCGGCGCAATTCGCGAGCTACCTCTCGGCCGTCTCGCTGGGATCCGTGATGATGGGCGCCAACACGTACATCGGCAACGCGCCGAACTTCATGGTGCTGTCGATTGCCAAGGAACATGGCGTCAGAATGCCGAGCTTCTTCGGCTATATGCTCTGGTCAGGCGTCGTGCTCCTGCCCGCCTTCGCACTGGTGACGCTGGTGTTCTTCTAGGAGAGGGCTATTCCTGCGGCATGAACCGCCGCACGAGCGCGGCGACAACGACGAGCAGCACCACATCGACTACGAAGACGCCGAGCAGGTGCCCGCGGCTGAGGACGCCGCTCAGGACCGGGCTCAGCGCCAGGCCGGCGAGAGACGCGCCCGTCAGCAGGCCGAATCCGGTTGCGTGAACGGCGGCCGGCACCGCGCGTCCCCCGACGGTATAGGCCGCCGTCAGGGCCGCCCCCACGCCAATCCCGAACACGACCAGCGCCAGGGTCAGCGCGCCGACGCCCGTCACCAGCAGGAACACCGCGAGCGAGCCGGCTGCGCACAGCGCGCCGCCGGCGACGACGATCACCGCGGCGGTGCGACGGAGCCACCACTCGCAGAGATGGTTGCCGACGACGGCCCCGGCCGCGGCGGCCGTGAAGAGCACGCCCGACACGACGGCCACGCGATCGCCCGCCACCCCGAGCTGCTCCACGTAGAGCGGAAGCACCGGGCCAAAACTCCGGTCGACGAACGTGACGGCGAAGATCGAGGCCATCACCGCGCCGAAGCCGGGGCTGCGCAGGAGATCCCGGACCTTCGACGGCGACGAGGGGCCCCGCGCGCGGGCCAACGCCGGACGCTCGGGATCGGTGTACAGGAAGAAGACCACGAGCAGCGCCGCCGCATAGAACAGGGCCGTCACGAAGAACGCCTGCCGAAGCCCGACCATCCCGGCGACCGCGCCGCCGATCACGGGACCGAACGCCGGGCCGAGCCGCTGCGCGCTCTGGACCAGGCCAATCGCCCTGGCCATCCGCTCCCGCGGCGCCGACTCGGCGGCCATGGCCAGCGTGAGGCCGCCGTACCCCGCGAAGATGCCCTGCACGGCGCGGAGGGCGAAGATCTGCCAGGGCGCCGTGACGTACGCCATCGCGGCCATGAGCACGACGAAGCTGACGAGCGACCGCTCGACCATGAGCTTCCGCCCGAACCGGTCAGCCACGCGCCCCCAGAGCGGCGACAGCACCGCCGTGACCGCGGGCGTCACCCCGAGGCTCAGGCCGGCCCAGAGCGCGATGTCCGCGACATCGGTCACGCCCAGATCGTGAATGTAGAGCGGGAGAAACGGCATCACGAGCGTGAAGCCGGCGAAGCCGACGAAACTGGCGGCGGTCACCGCGAAGACGTTCCGTCGCCAGGACGCGTCAGACGCCATACCCGCCCTAGAAGCGGATCTTCACGTGGTCGCTGGCTGTGACGTGGATGCTGTCGATGAACCGGATCTGATAGGGATGGGTCTGCATGATCAGCGAGCTGGTCCGTATGCCGTCGCCGAAGAAGCGC
>JAPKZP010000714.1 GCA_026393735.1 Acidobacteriota bacterium | reverse complement strand
GGACCGCGCCGCGCCGGCGAAGCCCAGCCCACCCGACGCCGAGGGACGACTGCTGGCGAATTGCGCGAACGCGTCATAGACACGCATCTCGGGGTACGTGCCGGTTGAAGCCGAGTGAACGACGGCATTTCCGGTGGCCTGCATGGCCGACAGAATGGTCGTCACCGACCCCGCGTCGCCCTTCAGCGCTGCTGCGGATTTGAGCAGCGCCCACGCCCCGGCCACGTGCGGCGCCGCCATCGACGTGCCGCTCCACGACTCGTAGCGATTGCCAGGCACCGACGAGCGGATCGAGGAGCCCGGCGCGAGGAGATCCACCATGCCCGGCGCCATGTTCGAGAACGCCGAGACCGTGCCCTCCTTCGTCGTCGATCCCACGGCCACGGCCGTCGAGATGCACGACGGCGCGCTGATGCCGTCGGCGAAGCCGTTGTTGCCCGACGCCGCCACCGTCGCGATGCCGACCGACCGCAGGTTGTCGATGGCGGCTTTGCGGGCGCCATTGGCCGCATCGCACGCCGCCGCGCTGGTGTACTTGGTGCCGCCGCCGAGGCTCATGTTGACTGACGCGATGTTGACGCTGCGGGACAGCGCCAGCACGCGTTCGAGCCCCAGGATCTGGTCCGACGGCCACGCCATGACACACGGGGCGTCCCCGCACGTCCTCGCGTCGAACGCGCTGAACACCTGGATCGCGATGATCCCGGCCCCGGGCGCGACACCCTTGAGCCCGCTCGTGTTCCCCGCCGCGATCCCCGCGACCTGGGTCCCGTGGGCGCAGCCGGCGGCGAGGGTCGCGGAGCAGTTCACGCCCGAGCCGGCCGCCGTCGAGTTCGCCTCGCCCGGGCACACGCTGGTTCCACCCTCGCCGTTTGTCGAGTAGCACGCCTCGGAGATGACCTTGCCGCCGGCAAACATCTCGTGTGTCTTGTCTACTCCCGTGTCGAGCACGGCCACGTTCCAGCCGGCTCCCGTGAGACCCATGTCCCATACCCGGTTCGCCTGGATGATCACCGTGCTCTCAGAGAGCAACGGCCGCTCGGGCACATCCTCGACAATTGACGTCACCCGCTCGAGTCGAGCCAGCGCCTCCAGTGCGTCCGCATCCACCACCGCCGCGAAGTAGGGGATCGTCTCAAACCGCTTCACGCGGCTCGCCGATCCCCGCGGCAACTGATCCAGGATCGCGCCGCCGAGGTCCGCCATGCGCTGGCGCTGCTGCGCCACGCCGGCGGTCGTCAGCTGTCCCTCGGGAACGAACGCCGCGTCAAACCCGACGATCACGGGCACCAGCCGTCCGCCGCTGGCCTTCTGCAGCAACGTCGCGATCGAGTCGCGCGTGGCGGCCGCAATCCCGGAGTAGCCTGGCCCCGCCGTTGGGAACGCAGACAGGGGCGTCGTGGACGGCCGACCACCCGTCCAGACAGCCGTCCGGGCCGTACCGTCCAGCGAGAGACTCGCCAGAATCCCTACCGCCAGCGGCACCCAGGCCCACACCCGGATCGTAGGCACCGGTCTCATGCTCCGCATGTCGTTGTCTCCTTGACCGCAATCCGGGATACCTGCTGCAGGCTCGCCCGGTCGCCATCGTTGCGCGTTGGCGAACCCACTGCAAGAGCGGCGCCGTCAGCGATTCACAGCCTTTTCGCCCGTCTCGGAGCGACTTCCGAATTCCGGTGTCCTCCGCCGGGGACGCACCGGATGTCCGGACCGGGTAGCACGAGCGCGGGAGCCGACCCGCGGCCGTCATGCTCCTGAAAAGAAGATGGGGCGGCCCGGGGCTTCAGCGAACCAGGGGGCCGGCGTCACTCGGCGACGGCGAACCCCGTAATGGCCTGTGCGACGAAGTTCATATCGGCGAGCCGCCCCGCCTGGTACGCCATCGCCCCCTCCAGATCGCCGAGCGTCTGCAGCCGCGCGAACTCGTCGGCCCCGAGCACGCTCGCCGAGTTCATCGCCGCCAGCAGCCGCGTCGGTACGGCGAGCACCACCTGTGCGGCCCACAGCCGCGACTGCGCCTTCAGCAGGTCGTCGTGCTTCCCCGCCGCTGCGCGCGCCAGCGCCACGGCCGTCTCGACCTCCGTCATGGCCGTCGCGAACTCGAACGCGATGTGCTGCTGGCGGATGAGCTTCGCGCGGAACGCCGTCTGCGCGGCGTCGCCGAGGAACCGCGCCGCACGCGCCACGGCCGGACCGCCCACGTCGCCGAGCGGCTCCATCTCGTCGGCCATGCGCAGGTAGAACTGCCCCTTGCTGCGGACCGCCTCGCGGATCTTCTCGACCTCGAAGTCGACGCAGTATCCGTAGCCGCCCAGCGCCTGCACGGCGTGGTCGGCCGCCACGTTGCCAGCTTCGGTGGCAAAGAGCTTCGCCACCGAGCCCTCGACCTGCCGGTCCGTCGTCCCGCTGTCGAGCAGATCGGCGACGTACTCGATGTACGCCTGCGCCGCGGCCAGGCGCACGCTGTCGGGCACGAGCAGCTTGTGCGTGAATCCCTGCTTCTCCGCGAGATACGTGCCGAACTGCTTCCGCTGCTTCGAGTATGCGATGCCCTTCTCGAGCGCGATCTGTCCCGCGCCAAGGCCGAAGGCGGCCACCATCAGGCGCGTGAAGCCGAAGACCTCGTTGGCCTGCTTCAGGCCCTGGCCTTCCTTGTCACCCACGATGTTGTCGGCCGGAATGACGACGTCCTGCAGCAGGACCTGGGCCGTGTCGGACAGGCGGATGCCGTGCTTGATTTCGTGGCGCCCCGGCGTCAAGCCCGGCGTGTGGCGCTCCACCACGAAGAACGTCGGCCCATCGGGCGCCTTCGCGAGGATGGTGTAGAGGTCCGCGATCGATCCGTTCGAGATGAACTGCTTCACGCCGTTCAGGCGATAGTGCGTC
>JAPKZP010000502.1 GCA_026393735.1 Acidobacteriota bacterium | reverse complement strand
GACGACGCCGCGGGCCACGAGGCCCGGCAGCACGTCGGCTGCGTTGGCGCAGAGCGCGACCGATCGCGCCACGCCGTCGCGCCGCCACTGCGCGACGCGCGACAGCGCGTCATCGAGGCTGTCGGTGGCCTCGTCGACGTAGCGCGTGGCGAGCCGCCGCTCGATCCGATGCGGATCGACCTCGATCACGAGCGCCGCCGCGCCGTTCATCGTGGCGGCGAGGGGCTGGGCTCCCCCCATCCCGCCCAACCCCGCGGAGACGAACACGCGCCCCGTCAGCGAACCGTGGAAGTGGCGGCGCCCGGCTGCCGCCAGCGCCTCGTACGTGCCCTGCAGGATGCCCTGCGATCCGATGTAGATCCAGCTTCCAGCGGTCATCTGCCCGTACATCGTCAGGCCGCGATCTTCGAGGTCCCGGAAATTGTCGAACGTCGCCCACGCAGGCACCAGCAACGCGTTGGCGATGAGCACACGCGGCGCGCCGGGGTGCGTGCGAAACACGCCCACGGGCTTGCCGGACTGGATGAGCAGCGTCTCGTCGGCCTCCAGGTTCTGCAGCGATCGAACGATGGCCTCGTAGCAGTCCCAGCTTCGGGCCGCGCGGCCCGTGCCGCCGTAGACGATAAGGCGGTCCGGATCCTCGGCGACGTCGGGATCGAGATTGTTCATCAACATGCGCAGGGCGGCTTCCTGCGGCCAGCCCTTGCAGGAGAGGGTCGTGCCGCGCGGCGCGCGGACGGTTCGGGGAGATGCGTTGTTCATGATGCGAGCGTCCCGGGGGTCTTGGGCATGCGCCCTAGAACTTATGAAGTGAGGCGTGGTCTTGTCAACTTGCCAGCGGGAGGGGATCCCGGCTAGCCGGGGTGTCCGCCGCTCCTGTGTTAACATCCGGCGTTGGCTGTGGGCACCACCGTCCACGCATGCGGGAGCAGGACCGTTCATGAACATCGCCGTGGTTGGGGCCCAGTGGGGAGACGAAGGCAAGGGCAAGATCGTGGACCTCGTCGCGCCGCGTTTCTCGGTGGTGGCGCGCTATCAGGGCGGGCACAACGCGGGCCACACCGTGCATGTCGGCGGACGCCGCTTCGTGCTGCGGCTGATCCCGTCGGGCATTCTGCACCCGGGCGTCACCTGCATCATCGGGAACGGCCTGGTCGTGGACCTGAAGGCGCTGTTCGAGGAGGTCGATGAGCTGGCGGTCGCGGGGATCACGGTCGACGGCCGGCTGTTGGTCTCCGACCGGGCCCATCTCATCCTGCCATACCACCGCGACATCGACCGATTGAGCGAAGCCGGCCTGGGTGCCCGCAAGATCGGAACGACCTCGCGCGGCATCGGGCCCGCGTACGAGGACAAGGCGGGCCGGCGAGGCCTGCGCGTCTGTGACCTGACCGACGCCTCAACGCTCGAGGAGCAGATCCGCGACGGCGTCGAGCGGCGAAACCGGCTGGCCGGAGACGATACGCTCGACTGGCGGGACGTGCTCCAGCAGACGTCGATACTCGCGGAGCGGCTGCGCCCGTGGATCGGCGACGTCTCTGTGGCGCTTGCGCGGGCGATGGCCGGGGGCCGCGCGATTCTCTTCGAGGGTGCCCAGGGCACGATGCTCGATCTCGACCACGGCACGTACCCGTACGTCACATCGTCGAGCGCCACGGTAGGCGGCGCGTGCACGGGGCTCGGCGTGGGCCCGCGCTCTGTGCACGCCGTGCTTGGCATTGCCAAGGCCTATACCACACGGGTGGGCGAGGGACCCTTCCCGACGGAGTTGCTCGGTCCCGCCGGTGACGCACTGCGTGCGAAGGGCAACGAGTTCGGTGCCGTCACGGGGCGGCCACGCCGTTGCGGCTGGTTCGACGCCGTGCAGGTGCGCCACTCGGTTCGTGTCAACGGCCTCGACGCCCTCGTCGTCACCAAGATGGACGTACTCGACGGCCTCGACGGCGTGCCGATCGGCGTCGGATACCGCTGCGGGGCGGACACGTTGACGGAATTCCCGGCGAGCCTCCGCAAGCTGCAGCAGTGCACCCCGGTCTTCGAGACGATGCCCGGCTGGCATGCGCCAACAGCGGGCGTGCGCAGCGCCGCCGCGCTGCCGGCCGGCGCGCAGGCGTACTTGCGCCGTCTCGAGGAACTCACGGGGGTGCCTGTGCTGCTGGTGTCGACAGGGGCCGCGCGCGAAGACACGGTCGTGCGCAACGAGCCGCTTGCGTCGACGTGGTTTGGCGGCGGGCTGTCCTAGCCCGAAGCGATTCGGAGTTGCCCGCACGTCGGCCACCCGCATCCGACGATTGCGAATCGCGGTTGTCTGTCCCCTAGCCCGACCGCGGAGGCGCCGAGTCGTCGGCGTGCATCAGGCAGAAACGCAGGATCGGCTCGGCTTCCGCGACCGAGAACTCGATCCCGGCGCGGTACCGCGGTTCCGGAGTTCCCTTCAGCAGTTCGAACGTGGCCCACGCCACGGGTCCCACCGCACGCGTCGTGTCCGGCTCGATCGACAGGACGACGCGCACCCGCTGATTCGGCTTGAGCACGGTTGCAGACAGCACCTGCGCGCCCTTCGTCGACAAGTCCACCAGTTCCGCCGTTGTCCCGTCGATCTGCACGGAGACGCCCGCGCGTATGCGGATGCGCGGGACGCGCCGCGTGCCGGACGTGTCGAGCGGCAGCCACCTCGGCGTGACCGGCGACTCCACGGGCGCCACGGTTCCGTCGGCGCTCACCACCAGCACCTTCGTGTGCGTGAGCTGCGCGTCGATGGCGATGCGATGGGTGAGTGCGGTGCCCCGCGGGCTCTGCGCGAAGAGTTCCTGCACGAAGACCGCGCGCGGTCGCCTGCGGACGATAATCTCGACCGCTTCGCGGACGTGATCCTCGGGGAAAACAACGAGCTCGGTGCCGTGCGCTTTCAGTGCTTCACCGTCCGCACCGGGATGTCGCGCGACTCCTCGAGCGTGAAGGCGTAGATCGCCCGGAGTTCGGCGGCTCGTGGAGCCGCCGTCGCGAGGTCGACATCGAAGAGGAGCTGTTCCTCGTCCACGACAGGCTCCTCGTGAAGCGACCGCATCACGGGTGCCGGACGAGCCGCGGACGCGGGCACCGCCCCCGGTTGCCGCCGGGCGTCTGTGGACGTGCTGCTGGAGAACGGAATCAGCCGTCCGGCGGTCAGCCCGATAATCAGGCCCGCCACGGCCGCGGCGGCCACCCACCGGCGGACGAGCGCCGACGGCGGCAGCACCTGCGCGGCGTGGGCGGCGGCCGGGAACGGGATGACGCGCGGCCCGTCGTACTGGGCATCAATCCGCCGCAGGATGCGCTCGCGCTGCGCCGCGAGGCGATCTGCCGGGAACGCCGCGTCGGCGGCGTCGACGGCGGCATCGCGCGACTCGTCGAACACCCGCTGTATCGCGATGTAGCGGGCTTCGCACGAGGCACACTGCACCAGGTGCCGCAGGAGCGATTCATCCGCGGCCTCGAGGGCCTCGAGGCCCCGATCCGCCAGGTACCGGCGGATGAGTGCGCTGTCGTCCAGATGTCGCTTACCGGCGAACACGGCTGCCCTCCAGGGCCATGCGCAACTTGCGCAGCGCCCGAAACAAATGTACTCGAACGGTCGATTCGTTCAATCCCGTCAACTCGCCGACCTGCCTCGGTGATTGCCCCTCCGCGTGGCAGAGCAGCAGCACCGTCCGCTGACGTTCGGGCAAGGCGTCGATGGCCTTCAACATCTCGCGCCGGCGTTCGTCGCCGAGCAGCGCCTCTTCCGGATTGGCCGTCAGGGCGGGTGCGTTCTCGACGCGTCCGCCGTACTCGGGATTCCGGTCGAGGCCAATCACTTCCCACCGTTCGCGTCGTCGCCGCGCCTTCTTCCGGTCGCGGCACGTGTTCGCGAGGATCCGCGTGAACCACGCCTCGAACGGCAGGTCCTCGCGGTAGGACGCGATGTGCGTGAACACCTTCACGAAGGCGTCCTGTACCGCCTCATCGGCTTCCGTGACGTCCCGCAACAGGTACAGCGCCAGGCGCGTGGCCTGCCGCTGATACCCCCCGACCAGGTCCGCAAAGGCATCGCGGGCTTTGTCGCGCTGGCCGGCCAGCACGGCAGCCTTGACCCGCCGGGCGTCCTCCGAGACGGTGCCCGCCGGACGGCCAAGGGTAGCGGTCTCGTGGCGGGGCATCTCGGCCCCGCGGGCGCTGGGCGCCGGCTGCGACGTCTCGGCCACACGAGCGCCAGGCGCCGGCTTCGACGACGGACCCTTCCGGGGACCCCGCGTTCCCGTCACAACCTTGTCACTTTTGTCTACGCCCGAGTGGACAGATATGTTTACCCCGCGCCTTGTGGGGTTCTTCGAGCCTGTACCATGGTAGCCGATCCGACGACGATCGGCTCAACCTCTTGATGAGGCGGGTCTTGTGGGGACGAGGGAGGAAGGGTGTGGGGCGCGGGCCGGGCCCGCGCCCTCCCGGGCTAGTGGCCCAGATGCTGGGACGCCTGGCTCGGCACGAGTACCGCAAGGCTGGCGGACTGGAGTCGCGTGCCAGGGAAGTAGTGCTTGATGATGTCGGCCGGCGACTGTCCCGCCTGGGCCCGCTCCGAGGCGCCCGTCTGGCAGAGCCCGACGCCATGTCCGTATCCGACCCCGGTGAAAACGAACTGCGGGCCATCGCGCTTCACGGTGAACCACGTGCTCCGCAACGACCGCTGGCCAAACACGCGACGCATGACCGATCGGAATTCTTCGGCCCGGACCATCGGAGTCCGGTCACCGTCGAGGGAGACGAGGACGGCTCGGCCCGACGGATCGCGCTCGACCACGTCGATGCGGGTGAGGCGGCTGCCCACGCTGGTTCGAGGCTCACTGTTCAGGGCCCGGCGGAGTGCGGCACCATCGGTGGCGTACTGCCAGCCCGAGGCGGTGTTCCTCGTGCAGAACCAGTCGGGCACCGGCCGCAGGTACGGCACGTCGGCCCCGCCCCACACGGTGCTGGCCGCGGTCGTGTGACCGCCGCAACTCGAGTGAAACAAGGCCTGGATGACGCGGCCTTCGTACGTGATGATCTGGCCGTGGGTGTCCGCGACGGCGCGTGCCGCGGGATCCGTTCTGCTCTCGGCGGCGAGCTTGGCCCGGTAGAGCTGGCAATGCGTGCTGTCGCAAAGGTCGAAGCCGTCAGCCTCGTGCCGGTGCAGGTTCGCCAGCGCGTAGGTGCGCGACACGATCGCCTGGACCTGCAGGAGGCGAATCAGGACGTCGTTCTGCAGGGCGTGCGGCGGCAGTTCTGCGCGCACGGCTCCCAGGACATAGTCGTCGAGGGCCATGTTGACGATGCGCGTGCCGCGATCGTCGGTGATCCGAACCCGGATCGACGGGACGGCCGAAGGCGACGACGGGCTTCCGGCGTCAGGGGCGGTTGCCGCGGAGTCGGCCGGAGCCGCGTCCGCGATGCGTGGCGGGGCCACCGTCACGCGTGATTGCTGGGGCGCGGCGCACGCGGCTGTCGCCAGCGCCAACGCCGTCAGCGCGGCGATCGGGAACCACGCCGCCCGGTCGCCGGGTCGGCAGGACAGTCGGTCGAAGACACGCTTGCTCACGTCTGTGCGTATCGGCCTGCGGCGGCGAGAACATTAGACAGCGGTCGCGTCGGCTATACTCCTACGGGAGACGATGGACATCCCCGACCGAGCGGCCACATCTCGCTTCACACCCGTCATCGGCCTCGAGGTGCACGTCCAGCTCGCAACCGCCAGCAAGATGTTCTGCGGGTGCGAGGCGGCGTCGACGCCGGCGCCGAATACGCGGACGTGCCCCGTGTGCCTGGGTTTGCCGGGCGTGCTGCCCGTGGTCAACGAGCGCGCGGTCGATCTCGCCATCCTGGTGGCGATCGCGCTCGACGCGGCCGTCGCTCCGCAGTCGGTCTTCGCGCGCAAGAACTACTTCTATCCGGACCTCCCTAAGGGGTACCAGATCACCCAGCACGATCGGCCGCTCGCGACCGGCGGGCGCATCGGGTGGTCGAGCGGCGGCCGGGTGCAGACGGACACGCGGCTGTGGGACCCGGCATCCGGGCGGACGGTCTCCAT
>JAPKZP010000225.1 GCA_026393735.1 Acidobacteriota bacterium | reverse complement strand
TTCATGTTCAACCCGGGCATCCTGAGGCTGAAGGAGCTCATCAGGAACGGCGAACTGGGCGAGCGCCTCTACTATCTGTTCGCGCGCCGGACCAACCTGGGCCCGATCCGCAGCGACGTGAACGCGGTCCTCGACCTCGCCTCGCACGACGTCTCGATCTACAACTTTCTGCTCGACGCGATGCCGAGCGAGGTGTCGGCGATCGGCAAGTGCTTCCTGCAGCCGGGCGTGCAGGACGTGAGCGTCATCACGCTGCAATACCCGGGCGACGTGATCGCGCCCATCCACGTGCGCTGGCTCGACCCGAAGAAGGTGCGCGAGATCACCGTGGTGGGCGACCGCCGCATGGCAATCTGGGACGACCTCGCGGCGCTCGGGCCGATCATGGTGTTCGACAAGGGCGTCACGAAGCAGCCGCGCGAGTACGCGGACTTCGGCGAGTTCCAGTTGCTGGCCCGCGAAGGCGACGTCACGGTGCCGAAGGTCCCGCCGGAAGAACCCCTCAAGGCGCAGGCGCGCTCCTTCATCGAAGCGCTCGGCGATCCGACGAAGCTCCGCAGTGATGGGAAGGTAGGCGCCGAGGTTGTCAGAGTGCTCGCGGCGATCAACGAATCCATCGCGCACAACGGCGCCCCCGTGAAGCTGGGCTAGGCAGGCAAAGGACACATCATGGCTGGCGGAATCACACACCCTACCGCGCTCGTCGAGTCGGACCAGGTCGGCGAGGGCACGAATGTCTGGGCCTACGCGCACGTGATGAAGGGCGCCATCGTCGGGGCGCACTGCAACATCGGCGATCACGCGTTCGTCGAGAGCGGCGCGATCGTGGGCGACGAGGTGACGATCAAGAACGGCGTGGCCGTCTGGCAGTACGTCACGGTCAGGAACCGCGTCTTCCTCGGGCCGAACTGCTCGCTCACGAACGACAACCGCCCCCGCAGCAAGCGTCCCTGGACGCCGGTGGCCACGACAATCGAGGAAGGCGCCACCGTGGGCGCGAACGCCACGATCGTGTGCGGCTGCCACGTCGGACGCTACGCGTTCGTCGGCGCCGGCGCGGTGGTTACGAAGCCCGTCCCGGACTACGCCGTCGTCTTCGGCACGCCCGCGCGCGTCCGCGGCTACGTGTGCGAATGCTGCCAGCCGCTCACCGGCGCGCGCGGAATCCTGACCTGCGGGACATGCGGGCTGCGCTACAGCCGGACGAAGCAGGGCGTGGCGCTGCTGCCCACGACGAAGGCCCGGAAGCGGCGGTGACGGCTGCCCGTCCTGCCCTCCGCGTGATGGCCGCGTCGATCGCCCACAACGAGGCGACGAAGATCGGCCGGGTGCTCGACCGCTTCACGCCGGGGCTGGTCGATCGCGTCGTCGTGGTGGATGACGCTTCGACCGACGACACGCCGCAGGTGGCGGCATCCAGGGGCGCGACGGTCCTGCGGCACGCGCGACGGTCCGGCGCGGGCGCCGCGATCCGGACGGCCCTCGAGCATGGAATCTCGGAGGGCTTCGACGTCGTCGTCATCCTGGCGGGCAACGACAAGGACCGCCCACCGGAGATCGAGCGGCTGCTGGCGGCGATCGACGACGAGGGCTGCGATTTCGTCCAGGGGTCGAGGTATCTGCCGGGCGGGGATTTCGGCAACATGCCCTTCTACCGCCAGTTCGCGACGCGCATCGTGCATCCGTGGCTGTTTTCGCTCCTGGTCAGGCGGCGCTTCACGGACACGACCAACGGGTTTCGCGCGATCCGGCTCTCGGCGTTGTGCGAGTCGGGCATCGACCTCGACCAGGACTGGCTGGATCAGTACGAACTCGAGCCGTACCTCTTCTATCAGATGGTCCGGCGCGGCTACGCGGTGAAGGAAGTCCCCGTCACCAAGATCTACCCGCCGCACGAGCTCGGGTACACGAAGATGAAGCCCATCTCCGGGTGGTGGAGCATCCTGCGGCCTCTATTCCTGCTGGGACTGCATATCAAGAGGTGACTTGTGGACATCGTTCCGTTTGTGGATCTCGCGGCGCATCACGCCCCGATCAAGGATCAGATTCAGACCGCCGTGGCGAACGTCGTTTCCCACGGCAAGTACATCCTCGGGCCCGAGGTCGAGGCCTTCGAGAAGGGTTTTGCCGCGATGATTGGCGTGAAGCACGCCATTGGCGTCGGCACCGGCCTGGATGCGCTGCGGCTGGCCTTCGAGGCCGCAGGTGTGCGCGCCGGCGATGAGGTCATCGTCCCG
>JAPKZP010000045.1 GCA_026393735.1 Acidobacteriota bacterium | reverse complement strand
GGTGCTCCAGCACCTTGGCCATGAACGCGTCGAGTTCGTTGGCGGGTGGGCCGGCTTTCGGCTGCTGGGCGCGCAGGATGGCCGCACCGCCGGCGAGCGAGACGGCCGCGGCCATCAGGAACAGGACACCGGGTTGTCGTCGCTTCACACACGTCTCCTGGCAAACAGGCGGATCTCTTCATGAGACGAAGAAGGGGAGGCCAGGGTTCACCTCGCGCGGCTGACGCCGGGCTCGGGCGAGATGATCGCGCGTGCCGGCGGTTACCGCAGGTAGTCTTCGGCCAGGATCCCGTCCAGCGTTTCGGTCACGTGATCCGCGTCCGCCTCCGTGAAGCACATCGGCGGCTTGATCTTCAGGACATTGTGGAACGGGCCATCGGTGCTGACGAGGATGCCGCGGTCACGCATGCGGTTGGCCGCCAGGCCGGCCTCGGTGCCCGCCGGTTCGAGCGTCTCGCGATCCCGCACCAGTTCAATGCCGACGAAGAGGCCCAGACCGCGGACATCTCCGACGAGCCGGTGCCGGGTCTTGAGCTCGCGCAACCGGCCGAGCAGGTGGCCGCCCACCCGGAGCGCGTGCTCCTGCAGCCGGTCGTCCCGGATGACGTCGAGCACCGCCTGGCCAATCGCGCACGACACGGGATTCCCTCCGTACGTGTTGAAGTACTCCATTCCGTTGGCGAAGGCCCGCGCAATCCCGGGTGTCGTGACGACGGCACCGAGCGGATGACCGTTGCCGATGGGCTTGCCCATGGTGACGATGTCGGGCACGACACCCTGGGTTTCGAAGGCCCAGAAATGCGTGCCCGCGCGTCCGAATCCCACCTGGACCTCGTCGGCGATGCACAGGCCGCCGGCCTCGCGCACGGCGTGGTACGCGTTCGAGAGGAAGCCCGGTGGCAAGACAATCTGGCCCGCGCAGCTCAGGATCGACTCGGCGATGAACGCGCCGACGCGTCCGCCGCGCGCGCCGATGCGATCGACAGCATCCACGACGTGCCCGGCGTACCTGCGGCCCGCATCGAGCGCCGGCGCTCGGTACAGCCCTCGGTAGACGTCCGGCGTCGGCACCTTGTGCACGTGCGGCAGCGCGCCCTGTCCTCCGGGGCCGTCGAACTTGTACGGGCTGATCTCGACGACGGCGTTCGTGTTGCCGTGGTAGCCCACGTCGACGACGATCGTCTCGCGGCTGCCCGTGAACGTGCGGGCGAGGCGCAGGGCGAGTTCGTTGGCCTCGCTGCCGGAGTTGACGAAGTAGCAGACGCGCAGCGGGTCGGGCAGAGTGGCGCAGAGGCGCCCGGCGTAGGCCGCCAGCTGTTCATGCAGGTAGCGCGTGTTGGTGTTGAGCACAGCCATCTGGCGCTGTCCGGCCTCGACGACGCGCGGGTGGCAGTGCCCGACGTGCGGCACGTTGTTCACCGCGTCGAGGTACGCGCGGCCGTCCGTGTCGAACAGGTGTTGCATCCAGCCGCGCACGATCGTCAGCGGGTGCCGGTACGAGATGCTGAGCGACGGGCCGACGTGCCGGCGCCGCGACGCCAGCATCGTCTCGGGCGAATCGGGCCGCC
>JAPKZP010000107.1 GCA_026393735.1 Acidobacteriota bacterium | reverse complement strand
GGAATGGTCGGCGGGTTCCTGCACCCGAACGCCGCGAACCAGTTGGCGGTGCTCCGTCGATACCGGTCGGTGCTCGATCAATTCGAACGCCTGTTGCGCCACGGCTCGCAGGACGCACTCGAACGCCGGCTCGCCGGCTGGCAGGGCCAGCGGGCTCCCAGGCGGCCTCACCTGAGAATCGGCTCGGCAAGACCGGGGGACTGACATGGCGTGGGTCTACTTTGGCGACCGATTCGTCGACGAGCGCGAGGCGCTCGTGCCGATCACCACGCACGCCCTGCACTACGGAACAGCCGTCTTCGAGGGCATCCGTTCGTACGGTGACGGCACCGACGCCTCGATCTTCCGCCCGCTCGACCACTATGAGCGCCTGCTGCGCAACGCGGCGTGGCTCGACATGAAGACGCCGTGGAACGCGGAGATGCTGACCGCGCTCACCGTGGAAGTGCTGCAGCGGAATGGGTACGTCGACGACCGCTACATCCGGCCTCTGATCTACAAGACGTCGACCGCCATCGGTGCGGGTTTGCCTGCGGGCGACGCGCTTGCCATCGTCGCCGTGTCGATGCCGCGTGGCGATGTGGTCCGGCCGGCGGCCACGGCGGGATTCTCGCGGTGGCGCCGGTTCCCTGCGGCCGCCTGTCCGGCCGGTGCCAAGATCACGGGCCTCTACGTCAATTCATCGCTGGCAAAGGCCGACGCGGCCGCCCGCGGGTTTGCCCAGGCGATCACGCTGAACACGCGCGAGGACGTGGCTGAAGGCTACGGCGCCAACCTCTTCATCGTGCGCGGCGGAACCGTGTTCACGCCACCCTCCGACGCCGACATCCTGCCAGGGATCACGAGGCACACCCTGCTGTCGTACCTCGGCGCACAGACCGACCTCGACGTGCGGGAGGCGCCCCTCAGCCGTGAGGCCGTGGCGGCCGCTGACGAGTTGTTCCTCTGCGGGACGGGCATGGAAATCCAGCCGATCTCGCATCTGGAGGGCGCGGCGATTGGAGACGGAACCGGAGAGGGCCCCGTCGTCCGCCGTCTGGCTGCGTGGTACCGCGACGCCGTCACGGGCCGCGTCGACGTCCCTGACAACTGGCTCGTCGGCGTGCGCTTATAGACAGTGTCCCTGAGCTGCACATGTCCACATCAGCCCCTACTCCAGACGACGAGGTCTACCAGCGCCTCCGGCGCGCGTTCGACCGGATGCCGGTACCGTTCCCGGCCACCACGTCCGGTGTCGAGCTTCGCATCCTGAAGCGGCTCTTCACGCCTGACGAAGCCCGCCTCGCGTTGTGCCTCAGTGCGATTCCGGAGCGACTGGGGGTCATTCACCGGCGCGCGGGCCGGTCGACGAATCGCCAGGCGCTGGCGCAATCGCTCGATGCCCTGGCGGAACGCGGCCTGATTCAGCGTGTGCCGACACGCCGCGCGACACTCTACGGCCGGACGCTGTTCGTCGTGGGGTTCTACGAGGCGCAGGTCAATCGGCTGACGCCCGATCTGCAGCGGGACGTCGAGCAGTACGCCGACGAAGCGTTCGGCGCGGCCCTCCATTCCACGTCCACGCCGCAACTGCGCACCGTCCCCGTCCACCAGTCGATTCCCATCACGCGCGTCGTCGGCCGCTACGACGACATCCGTGCGGTGGTCCGGGCCTCGGCGGGGCCGTTCGCCGTCATGAACTGCATCTGCCAGCAGGGGAAGGACCTCCTCGGTCAGTCCTGCCTTCAGACGCACGGACGCGAACACTGCCTGACCCTTGGTCCCGCGGCCACGTCGATGGTGGCGCGCGGCGATGCCCGCTTCATCACGCAGGACGAGATGCTGGCGTTCCTCGATCAGGCAGACCGCGATGGCCTCGTTGTCGAGCCTCAGAACACCCAGAACCCCCTCTTCATCTGCTGCTGCTGCGGCTGCTGCTGCGGCGTGTTGACCACGGCCAAGAAGCTCCCGCGGCCTGCCGACTTCTTCGCCGCGAACTACTCGGCCGTCGTCGATGCGGACGCGTGCGACACCTGCGGCGTGTGCGCGACGCGCTGCCAGATGGATGCCATCATCTACGACGACGGGCCGGCCTTCGTGCAGGCCGAGCGTTGCATCGGGTGCGGACTGTGCGTGACGACGTGTCCGTCGGAGGCGCTTCGCCTGATCGCGAAGGGCGACACGACGATTCCGCCAAAGGACACGGGACGGCTCTACGCACGGATGTTCCGCGAACGCTTCGGCACGGCGGGCCTGGTGGCCGCAGTCGGCCGACGGGTCGTGGGTCTGAAGACGTAAGGCACGTCGCCTGAGGGCTCGACCCCGCGGACCTCGGGCGCCCGCCAGCTTGAATTACTATACGAAAACTAGCTACGATAGATCTTCCTTGCGCGCTCGCCGACTGTCGGCACATTTCCTGGGGATTTCATGCACAACTACGTGGTGGT
>JAPKZP010000241.1 GCA_026393735.1 Acidobacteriota bacterium | reverse complement strand
CTGGATCTCGATCAGGTTCGGAATCGGAACCGTGGTCTTGATCTTCGAGAAGTCGATGCGCTCGCGATAGACGTTCTTCGGAAGGCTGTACATGCTGCTCTCGGGACTAGGGCCTGGGGGCCAACAGACACGCAGGCACGTGCGCCTGACAACCGTGTCAACCAAGCAACGGAGGGGTCAGGGCACGCGCGCACCCGCGGGTGGACGCGCGCCCGTGACCGCGAACCGGCGTCTACTTGATCTCGACCTTGGCGCCGACTTCTTCGAACTTCTTCTTGATGGCCGCGGCCTCGTCCTTCGGCACGCCTTCCTTGACGGCCTTCGGCGCGGCCTCGACCAGGTCCTTGGCTTCCTTCAGCCCGAGGCTCGTGACCTCGCGGACGACCTTGATCACGTTGATCTTGTTGCCGCCGATGTCGGTCAGGATCACGTTGAACTCGGTCTTCTCTTCCACGGCCGCCGCCGGGCCCGCGCCCGCGACTGCGCCCATCGGCATCGCCATCGGCATTGCCGCCGACACGCCGAGCTCCTGCTCCAGCGTCTTCACGAGCTGCGAAAGCTCCAGCACGCTGATGTTCTTGATGTACTCAACCACCTGCTGCTGCGTCAGTTCGGCCATTGCTGTCTATCTCCTCTACCAGTAGAAGTGCCGAGGACCGGCGGGGATGTCGGCCCTCAAAGCGTCGGTCCTCGTTACTCCCCTTTTTTCTGTCTCTCCACCGCCGCCAGCACGTTGACGAAGTCACGCGGCGCGGCATTCAGCACGCGCACCAGCTGGACCATCGGCGCCTGCATCACGAAGAGCAGCTTGCCGTGGAGTTCCGGCTCGCCCGGCAGGCTGGCCAGGTCCGAGACCTCGGCCGCCTTGATCGACTTGCCCTGCACCACCGCCGCCTTGATGCTCAGCGCCGGCGCGGTCTTCATGAACGTGGTCAGCACCTTGGCCAGCACGACCGGGTCGCCCCCGGTGAAGGCCAGCGCCGTGGCGCCAGTGCACGAATCGGCCAGCCCCTCGAAGGCCGTGCCCTTGATGGCGCGCCTGACGAGGGTGTTCTTCACGACGCGATACCGGCCCTTGGCCGCGCGCACCTGCCGCCGCAGTTCGGTCACCTGGGGGACGTTGAGTCCCTTGAAGTCGACCAGGATCGCGCTCTGCGCGGCGCGCAGTTCGGACTCGAGCGTCGTGAGCTCGGTCTGCTTGTCAGCTCTCGTGAGTGCCATACCCTGTATCCCTGATTCCGCGGCTAGCGTCGCGCCGCCTCAATGCTCGTCGTGTCGACCTTGATGCCGGGCCCCATCGTCGAGCAGATGGTGACGCTCTTCACGTACTTGCCCTTGGCCGCCGCGGGCTTCGCCTTGATGATGCTCTCGACCAGCACCTTCGCGTTCTCGACGAGCGACGGCGTCGCGAAGGACACCTTGCCCACCGGCGCGTGCACGATGCCGGTCTTGTCGACGCGGAACTCGACCTTGCCCGCCTTGATTTCCCGGACCGCCTTGCCGATGTCCTGGGTCACCGTGCCGGTCTTCGGGTTCGGCATCAGGCCGCGCGGCCCGAGCACCTTCCCGAGCTTGCCGACCGCACGCATCATGTCCGGCGTCGCGACCACGGCCTCGAAGTCCATCCAGCCGCCCTGGATCTTCTCGACCAGTTCTTCGCCGCCGACCGTGTCGGCGCCGGCCTCCTGGGCTTCCTTCTGCTTCTCGCCGCCGGCGATGACCAGGACCTTCTTGGTCTTGCCGAGGCCGTGCGGCAGGACGACCGTGCCGCGCACCATCTGGTCCGCGTGCTTCGGATCGACGCCGAGCCGGAACGTCAGCTCCACCGTCTCGTCGAATTTCGCGTACTTGAGTTTCTGGACGAGGGGGACCGCTTCCTCGAGCAGCAGGGACTTGTCGGGTACCTGTGCCCGGGCCGCGGCGAACTTCTTGCCTACTCTTCGCATGGACTCCTCCGTGGTCCCAGCGGGCCCGCAACGCGGACCCTCCCACATGGCGCGCCGCCACCCCGGCGGCGCCTGGGGTTTAGTGAATGACGTCGAGACCCATCGACCGCGCCGTGCCCGCGACCGTCTTGACCGCGGACTCGAGTTTGTCGGCATTCAGGTCCGGCATCTTGACCTTGGCGATGTCCTCGACCTGCTTGGCCGTGACCGTGCCGACCTTCGTCTTGTTGGGTTCCGCGGATCCCTTGGCGATGTTCGCGGCCCGCTTGAGCAGCACGGACGCCGGCGGCGTCTTGGTGATGAACGTGAACGTGCGATCGGCGTAGATCGTGACGAGCACCGGGATGATCAGGCCTTCCTGGCTCGCCGTCTTGGCGTTGAAGTCCTTGCAGAACCCCATGATGTTGACGCCGTGCGGGCCGAGCGCCGTGCCGACCGGCGGTGCCGGCGTAGCCTTGCCGGCGGGAATCTGCAGCTTCACGACCGCTTGTACTTTCTTCGCCATATTCGGTCTGTCCTTCGTCCCTATCGCCCAGAACGGGCGGACACGGGGGTCCGCCCCTGCACCGTCAACGACCTTCGAATCCAGACGTCCCCGTGTCCATCGCCGGGCGGCTTCCGTAGGGGCCGACCCCTGTGTCGGCCCGTGCTAGATCTTCTCGACCTGCAGGAAATCCAGTTCGACCGGCGTCGCCCGGCCGAAGATGGTCACCATCACCTTCAACGTGTTCCGATCGAGATTCACCTCGTCCACCACGCCGTTGAAGCTGGTGAACGGGCCCTCGTTGATGCGGACCTGGTCGCCCTTCTCGAAGGAGTACTTCGGCTTCGGCTTTTCGGCGGCCGTCGACACCTGGAGCAGGATCTGGTCGACTTCATCCTTCGTGAGCGGCGTCGGCTTGCTGCCGGCCCCGACGAACCCCGTGACCTTCGGCGTGTTCTTCACGACGTGCCACGCGTTGTCGGTCATCGCCATCTCGACGAGGATGTACCCGGGGAAGAAACGCTTCGGCGTCACCACCTTGCGCCCGCCCCGCATCTCGACCACGTCCTCGGTCGGAATGAGCACCTCGCCGATGTCCTCCTGCAGCCCGTACGCCTGGACGCGCTGCTGCAGGGACTCGGCGACCTTGCGCTCAAAGCCCGAGTAGGTGTGCACGATAAACCACTGCTTCGTCTTGACGTCCGTCATTGGGCACCGAAATACCGAAACAGACTCAGGACGCTCCGCTCGAAGAGCTGGTCCAGCCCCCAGAGATACACCCCGAAGAACACCGACGTCACGATGACCACCATGGTGGTCGCGTAGACTTCCTTGCGCGACGGCCAGGTGACACGCTTGAGCTCGTTGCGCACCTCGACCAGGAAGTTGCGCAGGTTGCCAAACCAACCTGTCACGCCTTTCAGGGCCTTGCCGGGCGCTTCCTTGAGGTTTTCGACCATGCGTCTCTCTCGTCGAAACCACCGGCGGCCGCCATCAGTCGCGGCCGACCGGGTGCTGAATCTGGCAGGCCAAGAGGGACTCGAACCCCCAACCCCCGGTTTTGGAGACCGGTGCTCTACCAGTTGAGCTATTGGCCTACGTTACTTCGTCTCCCGGTGCGACTTGTGCGACCGGCAGAACGGGCAGTATTTCTTCATCTCGAGACGTTCGGTCGTCTTCTTCTTGTTCTTCGTCGTGTTGTAGTTCCGGCGCTTGCACTCGGTGCAGGCCAGCGTGATGATGTCGCGCATATCTGTAGTCCCTCAGGCGAGAGTCATCAGGCGGGAGGCGGGAGAGGACACGCCCGCTCGCCTCGCGCCGCTCGCCACTCGCCTACG
>JAPKZP010000345.1 GCA_026393735.1 Acidobacteriota bacterium | reverse complement strand
TCGCTGCGTCGAGGGCCCCGACCCGATGATGTAGGTCTTGGGCCACGTCGCCGAGTTGTTCGCGTCGAACGGAAGGTCGGTGTTGAAGGTCCACGAACCGCCGCCGTACCAGTCGGCGAGGTAGTCCAGCCGTTCGTGCCCCATCGACACGCCGACCTTGAACGCGTGGCGCCGCGGGGCGAAGAAGAACGTGTCGCTCAGGGCGATGTGGACGCGGGGGAACGCCTGGGGGAGGTTCGTCGCCCGGCCGGAGGTGAACGAGGGCCGGACGACCTGGGCCGCCTGGGTCTTGTCGAACCTGTTGGTCCACTGGTCCAGGTACTGGAACGTGACCGTGTTCAGCCGCGACGCCGACATGGTCCAGTTCCAGCTTGCGGCCAGGTCGTTGACCTGGTTGTCGTAGTTCTGCGCCAGCTCGTAGGTGTAGTCCTGCTTCAGCAGGTCCAGCGCGTAGCGCACCCAGGCGGAGTTGTTCTCGTTGATCTGGAAGTTGACCTTCGCCTGCAGCGTCTTCTCCTTGTCGCCGCTCGGATACGAGCCGTTCCAGGTCGAGGCGAACGGGTTCGTCTTGTTCAGCGCAATCAGCGTCGCGGAGTGCGTCAGCATGTACTCGCCAGCGACGAAGAAGTGGATCTTGTCCTGCTGGATTGGCCCGCCGAATGTGCCGCTGAGGCGCGTCAGGTCGAACGGAGGCTTGGTCGTGGCGAAGTAGTTCTTCGCGTTCAGCGAGGCGTCCCGCCCGAAGTACGAACCCGAGCCGTGGAAGAGGTTCGTCCCCGATCGTGTCAGGACGTTGACCACCGCGGTGCCCGCCCGCGAGTACTGCGCGTCGTACTGATTGCGCAGCACCCGGAACTCCTGCACCGCGTCCTGGTTCACGTTGACGATCGAGAACCCGTAGACCGGATGATCCATGTTGCTGCCGTCGATCAGCGTGGAGTACATGCTGCGGACGTTCGTGCCGCCGAACGCGGTCTGGATCCCGAACCGTGCGTCTCCGGTTCGGGCGGGGCCGCCGCCCGGCAGGAGCTGCGCCAGGCCGATGAACCCGCGGTTCAGCACGGGCAGGGCGTCCAGTTGCTTCGTGGTGACGACCGCCGACAGGTCCGATTTCGTCGTGTCGATCGTCTCGGCGGTGCCCTTGACCTCAACCGTCTCCGAGACCGTGCCCACTTCGAGCGCGATCTTCATCTCCGCGACCTGGCCGACGGTCAGCGTGATCGGCGTGACCTCGGTCTTGAAGCCCATCAGCTCGGACGTGACCCGGTAGGGGCCCGGGATCAGGCCGGGCGCGCGGAACGAACCGGTGACGTCGGTGACGAGGCTGCGCTCCACGCCCGTTTCCGCGCCCTTGATGGTCACGCTCACCCCTGGGAGTACCAGGCTGCTGCTGTCGGTCACCACTCCGCGCAATTCCGCGGTCTGCGCGCCCGCCCGCGAGGCGAATAGCAGAAGTCCAAGCGCGACAACGACGAAACTCCACCGTCCATGCGGCATGCTCCACCTCATCTCATCCCTCCGTAGTAGGTGCGGTCGGATCCTCCCCGGAACCTGGGCGACCGCGTGTTGGTTGCGATTTGCGCCAGAGTATACCGTAAGTTGCCTGCCGTGGCACCGGACGTTTTGCAGCATGGAGAGCAGGCAGCTGATCGCGTCGACCCGGGTCAGAAAGTGGCGGCGCACCCGGACGCGAGCCTGTATAGTAGGGCCCATTCTAAGGCTGGTCAGCACGTCCTGCCGGAGAAGGCCGCGATCATCGTTGCGCGGGAACACCCAGCATGCAGTCGGGCGGAGGGTTGCTATGGCCGTGACATCGACAGTGGCGGACGACCGACTGGACGTCGCCGACATGCGCCGTCGCCTGAAGGCGATCTTCATCGGCTCGGTCGGCAACCTGGTCGAGTGGTACGACTTCTACGCCTACGCGGCCTTCGCGCTCTATTTCGCCGGCTCGTTCTTCCCGGGCCACGACCCGGTGGTTCAGCAGTTGAACGCGGCCCTGCTGTTCGCGTTCGGGTTCATCATCCGCCCGATCGGCGGATGGCTGTTCGGCCACCTGGCGGACCAGTACGGCCGGCGCAACGCCCTGATGCTGTCCGTGCTCCTGATGTGCTTCGGGTCGCTGATGATCGCGGTCACGCCGACCTACGCCACCATCGGGATCGGCGCGCCGGTAATGCTTGGCCTGGCGCGCATGATCCAGGGCCTGAGCTTGGG
>JAPKZP010000739.1 GCA_026393735.1 Acidobacteriota bacterium | reverse complement strand
TGGCCATTGACCCGGTCAACCCCCAACTCATGTACGCCGGAGATCCGGCGGGGCATCTCTATAAGACCCTCAACGGCTGGTCCACATCGTCCCGGCTGTACCTGGACCAGGCACATCCGGAGGCGTCGTTTCAGCTGCAGGGCATCGCCATCGATCCGCTGGCGCCGGCGAACCTGTACGTCGCCGCTGGCCTGGACGGGGCGTTCAGGAGCACGGATGCGGGCGCCACGTGGACGCCGGCTATCGCCTGGCCGGGTGCGTACCCGGGCCTGACGGTGTCCGGGATCTCGGTGGTGCGCCTCCCTGGCGACGCCCGGCGCGTGTTCGCCGCGACCAACTACGGCGTGTTCCTGAGTGACGACGGCGCGATGACGTGGACGCAGGCGAACATGCCTTTAGGGCTCTTCTACGCTCATACCGTCGTGGCAGATCCTCGAACTGTCCCCGCGACGTTCTACGCCGCTGCCTTCGATGGCGTTCATACGAGCACCGACTCGGGCCGCACGTGGTCGGCAGCCTTGGCGCCGGCCGGCGCGGTCAGCACCAATGTCTTCTCAATCGTCGTGGACCCGCGAGCCTTCAGCCAGGGGACGGTGTACGCCGGGGTGCAGAACGGCGGCGGCGTGTGGACGAGCATGAACGGTGGTGCGAACTGGCAGACATTCAGCGACGACCTCACGGCCATGGACGTTCAGGCGTTGGCCGCCGTCGGTGGCGACGCGAACAGGTTCCGTCTGCTGGCCGCGACGTTCTACATCGGCTGGGTCTTCAGGCGTGAGTGCGCCTGTGACCCCTCGTTCTTGTCCTCCTGGTTGGAGTCAGACACCGGCATGGGCGCGCACATCAACGCCGTCGCCGTCGACCCACTGAACCCGCAGACCATCTATGCCACCGCGACCTCGGGCGTGTACAGGGGCATCGAAGACCAGGCAGGCAACATCTCGTGGACGCGCATCACCTCGGGCCTGACCGGCGGCTGGGTCACCGGCCTTGCAGTGGATCCCTTGACTCTGGGGACGATCTGGGCTGGCGTCGGCCGCGGCAACGGCGGCGTGTTCAAGAGCGTGGATTCTGGGACGAACTGGACCCAGGTCAAGCCGATCCTCCCTAACTCATCCGGCGGATGGCTGCGGGCGCTGGCACTCGCTCCGTCGAGCCCGGGCACCGTCTACGCAGGGACGACGCGGCCCGGGAACAGCACCGGTGTTTTCAGAAGCACGGATGGTGGTACGAATTGGACCGGGCCGGTGGGATCAGCATCCTTGACCTCCCCGGACGTTGTGGCGCTGGCCGTGGCTCCTCAGAGCCCGAATCTGGTGTACGCCGGGACGTCCTTTGGAGGGCTGTTCACCAGTGTCGATTGGGGAGGGACCTGGACTCCGGCGAACAACGGCCTGACGAACTCCAGCGTGTACGCACTGGCGATCGATCCGATCAACGCGAACCGGATGTTCGCCGGAACATGGGGCGGCGGACTGTTCACGAGCCTCGATGGCGCCTCGACGTGGTCGCCCGTCGCCGGAGTGAATCTGTCGTGGATCAGCGCAGTCGCGGTCGCGCCGAGCGACGCGCAGAGCGTGTACGCGGCGGGAGGTTCAGTCTCCCGGACGACGGACGGCGGCGCGACGTGGCGGAAGCTGCCCGACGGGTTGCCCGGAGCGGGCGCCGTCAGTCTGGCGGTGCACCCGACAAGTCCGGCGACGATCTACGTCGGGACGAACTCCGGCGGCGTGTACGCGAGCACGTTCACGGACTTCGCGCCGCCGACGACGAGTGCTGCCACGTCGCCTGCTCTCAGTGGCGGGTGGGCCAAGGCGGCGGCGACCGTCACGCTGACCGCGGCCGACGAATCGGGCGGGAGCGGCGTGAAGCAGATCGATTACCGCCTCCTGGGGGCTCAGAGCGGAGGTGCGACGGTCGTCGGCACGACTGCGACGATCGAGGTCACGACCGAGGGGCCGACCACGGTTGAGTACTGGGCGACGGACAACGCCGGAAACCAGGAATCCCCGCACAAGACGCTGCAGGTCGGGATCGATACGCGCGCGCCGTCCGCCTCGGCTCAGTTGATGGGGCCGCCGCCAGTCGTCATTGGCGGGCAGAACTGGTATACCCAGAACATCACCGTCAACGTGTGGGGGCAGGACGACTTCAGCCAAGGGTCGTGGAGCGGGGTCAGACAGATCTGGTACTCCTCGTCAGGTGCGCAGATCGCACCGTGGACCAGCGTGTTCGGCCAGAATGCCTCGGTCGTGGTGTCGGCTGATGGGACGACGAGCGTCAGCTACTACGCGGAGGACTACG
>JAPKZP010000636.1 GCA_026393735.1 Acidobacteriota bacterium | reverse complement strand
GTCGAGCCGCTGGCGTCCATGGACACGCTATGCGGCGGGGCGTCCGGCACGGACACGGCAGTCGAGTTCCAGGGATCCGGGGAGGGCGCGCAGAGCGGCATGCTGCGTGAAGCCCGCCCCGAAGCCGCCGCGCGGTGGGTGGGAAGCGGCCTGCACACGGGGCGGCTGATTTTCACGGTGCGCGGGCCAGTGGCGCCCCAGGGCGCGACGCTCCCGCTGCGGTTCCTGCTGACCGCTCCCTGACGTCCGCCGTCATTTCTTCGGCGGAAACACTTTCCTGATTTCCTGCCGCTTCCCGACTTTCACCAGGAACACGACCGCCTCGGCCATCTGATTGCGGCCCAGTTCGACCGTGGCCGTCGGCGAGCCCGCGACCTGCGCGCCGTCGGGCAGGGAGGCCAGCAGCAGATTGACGGTGTGCGTGCCCATGCGGACCGGGTCGAACGTGAATCGCCCCTGCCGCGCCACTTCGGTTCGCGCTCCGTCATCCATCACGAGGACGGCGCCATCGATGGGCGTGTCGGCCGGACCCAGTTGGCCGTTGCCGTCCACGTCCTGGTAGACCATGCCGTGGAAGGATCCGAGCGGAACCAGTCCGAAGTCCACCGCCGCCGCCTGCCCGCGTCCCACGGTGACCGGGCGCTCGGGCTCCGCCGGCGGATCGTAGTCGGCCGGCAGCGTCGCCAGATCCACGCGCACGACCTGGTCGCCGACGGGCACCCGGTTGAACGCGAACCGACCGTCGGCCGCGCTTGTCACCGAACGGACGGGCCCGATGGAGAGCGAGATGCCGCTCACGACTTCCTCATCGGTGTCCATCATCCCGTTCCCATCCCAGTCGGCGAACACGATGCCCGTCACGCGCCCGGTCGGACCGTCGATGGCCTCGCCCATCTGCGGCGACCGCGCCGATCCGAACGGAAACGCGCGCGTCAACCTCACCATGGTCCTCGTCACCCAGGGATTGACCGACGCGTCGGCGGCGCGCGAGTGATCGAGATAGCAGTCGACCGAGAGATAGGTGCGGTTGGCAATCTGCCCGGAGATGCCCGTCGAGAGCGTCTGGCGTGGGGTGACGATCTGCGTGCTCCACTCGAGCATGCGGCTCACGGTGCTCTCGACGCGGAAGTACAGGCGGCCGAGCGGGAGTTGCGCACCGCCACCAACGAGCCAGAGCGTCTGGCCCGTCCCTGTCTGATCCGCCCGCCGCGAGAGAGTCACCTGCGCAAATACCTGGCGCATGCCGGCGAGGGAAAAGTACACCTGCCCGCTCGCGTCGTGCTGGGTGAAGTCCGACGATGCCTCGTCGGGATTGACGTTGGCCCTCCGCTCGTACCGCGCGAACGCATTGCCGCCGCTGAATCGCCCGTGCCATTCGGCGGTGACGACCCCGGTGTCGCTTTGGAAACCCGGGCTGAACCTGGACGGCTCCATGCGGCGGCCGCCCTGCTCGACACGGACGCTGACGATCGACGACTCGAACAGCCCGACGCGCAGGCCGCCGAAAGCCCTGGTGTACGCGCCCGGCGAGAGGCCGGTTGTCGCCTGGGACGACGCTGCCGGATCGAGGTTGGTAATGGCGTGCTCGGCGCCGCCGAACGCGCGCGTCCGGGCGCTCAGATCCCACTCGCCCGAGGCGAACACGCCGGCCCGGTCGGTGTATGCATAGTTGATGACCGGGTAGTGCCCGAGGGCGAACCGTTGAGCGTTCAGCTGCAGCCACCCGCGCCGGGCCGACCAGAGCGTGCCGACGAGCAGCGTGGGCCCGACTTCGGTCGTCGACGACCCGGTGCGGCGGAATCGCGTGACGCCGCCATCCCCGACGATCTCCAGGCTTGGTGTCGGGCGGAACCGGAATCCCGCGCCGCCCTCGACGCTCCGATCGGTCAGCGCCGAGTAGCCTTGCACGTGCTCGCTCTGCACGTACGCGCCCCGCGCCAGGATGTCCAGCCGATCCGACTGGCGGTGCGAGAACAGCCCCTGGTAGACGTTCTGGCCGACCGCGACGGTGTCGGTGCCGAAGATGTTGCGCTGGGCCGTGACACGCCCGCCGCCGATGAGCAGGAATGTTCGCGGCGACGACCCGTTGATCGACACGCCCTGGAACGTCACGGGCGGCGCGAACAGGTTCGCGAACCCGAAGTCGGGCATCACCGGGGCCGTCCACGTGTCGCCCGCGTTGACGGCCCATGAAAGTCCGGCTGCCCTGACGCCGTCCAGCCGCATGACGGCCCGCCCGACGATCGCGCGGTCGTCGCGCCGCGTGACGTTGATGTCGGCATACAGGTTGCCGATGTGCAGTGCCGGCGTAATCACCTGGATGCCGAGATCGGGCTCGACGCGCGCCTGCGACCCCACCCGCGCAGCGTCACCCGTTGTGAACTGTGAGGCGGCCACCACCTGGACCACCGATTGCTGGGCGAACACGTCGCCCGGAACCAGCACGGTGTACGGCGGACCGCCAGCCAGCCTCGCCCCCGCCGCCGGCAACATGCTCGGGGCCGGCTCCTGGCCGGCCACGATCGACGGCCACGAGAAGTCGGCGTCCGTCTCGACGGGGCGCGACCACAGTACGGCGGGAACGTCAACGATCGCCGCGGGTGTTCGAGGCGGCTCCGGCAGTCGGCGGCACCGTCGTCGCCATCATGACGACCGTGAAGCAGACTATCGCGGCAACAAACGCCCAGTGACGCAGTGCGCTGCGCGTCGTGTCAGACGCCGACCCC
>JAPKZP010000707.1 GCA_026393735.1 Acidobacteriota bacterium | reverse complement strand
TGACGGAAGTCGTGTTCAGGCCGGGCCTCGAGGGCGTCGTCGCCGTCGAGACCGAGATCGCGGAGCCCGACCGCGAAGGAGGCTCGCTCCGGTACCGCGGCGTCGACATCGAGGACCTCGTCGGCAACGTCAGCTTCGGCAACGTCGACAACCCGGGCGGCACCGGAGTGAAGCAGATCACGTACTCGCTTTTCGGCGCACAGACCCAGAATCAGACAGGCGTTCCAGGCAACAGCGTGGTCGTGGCCATCAGCAACCAGGGGTCGACCACTATCAACTACTGGGCGACAGACCAGGCGGGAGGACAGGAGTCGATCAAGTCGCTTGCCGTCACGATTGATTCCGTCCCGCCGTGGACCAACTGGAGCCAATCGCCCGCGTCGAATGGCATCACGGGCAACTTGAACGCCCAGGACTCGTGCCAGCCGAACTGCAGTGGGGTGAAGCAGATCTCGTACTTGCTGTCGGGTGCGCAGAGCCAGCCCCTGACGACCGTGCCCTCGACGTCCTTTCCGGTCTCCTTCACGATCACGACCGTCGGGACCACGACTGTCACCTACTACGCGCAGGACAACGCCGGGAATGTGGAGGCGCAGAAGACACAGACGGTCACCTACAGCGGACCGCAACCTCCGCCCCAGCCCCCGCCCTTCAGCTACCCTGTCGCGCCGCCCCAGGGCGCGTGCGTGTGCTCGCCGGCGATTCTCCTCAATTCTCCCTCCCACACGTGGTACGTCCTGGCCGACGCGACCGGAAGCATGGAGATCTCCCTGTTTGCGACAGGGCCTGACCCCAGGGGCGCGCCGACAGTGCCGACCACCATCACCGGCACTGTGATGGATCTGCAATTCCACCCGATCGGAACCGTAGGCCCGGTGGCGTTTCTCCCGACCCCGGCGTCGCAGTCGGCAGAGAACTCGGCCAAGGTGACTCTCACCGTGGCACCGGGAACCACCTACATCGTGAGGGTTGACCGCAGCCCGAATGACAGTTCTCCTGCCGCCGCCAGCCAGTCGCAGTACCGAATCGAGACGAAGGGCGCCGTTCAGGCCGCCATGGCCAGTCCCACGATGGACTTCTTCAACGCCGTGCAGGTTGACGACCCGGACTACATGGTGCGATGGGGCGTCAACGTCGCGCCCGGCGAGGCGCTGAACCTGCGGATCGCTGGACAGGCAAGTCAGACGCGAATTCGGCTGATCCGTCCGGACGGCACCGTCCGAGTGAAGGACGCGACGTTAATCACCGAGGGTCCTCCTCGAAACGTCAGTGTCCTGGATGCTGGCAGTGCCCCTGGTCAGTGGAGGCTCGAGGTGCTCTATGCGAACGCGCCGTATAGGCTCAACAAGCTGGACGGCAGCGATCGCGGCATCTACCTGACGTGGGTGACCGGCGGAGGAACGACGGACGGGACGTTCAACGTGTCGGTGACGGATGCCGGAGGCACGCCCGCAAGCAAGCCGATCAAACTCACGCTCACCAACAACACCACTGGGGAGGTGTACTCCGGCGTTTCCACCGGCGAAGTTCCTCTGCCGGAGGGCTTCTTCTTCCCGCTCGCGGGCTTCTCGGGTCAGTTCCCCGCCGGTTCGTACACCGTGACCGCTTCGGTGCCGGAGGGACAGACCGGCTACACGGTGAGGCCGGCCAGCGTGAACGTCGATCTCTGGTGCCGCAAGCTCGTCCCGCTTGCGTTCACGATCGACTACCTGACGACGACGACGGTCGGCTCCGGCCCCAGTCCGTCGGTCTACGGTCAGGGAGTGACCATCGCGGCGACAGTCGCCGGGCCCCCGTCGGCAGGGATCCCCCAGGGGACGGTTACGTTCCTGGACGGAGCGACGACGCTCGGCGTTGTCAACTTGAACGGAGCCGGTCAGGCAGCACTCACGACGTGGGGGTTGTGGGCCGGA
>JAPKZP010000234.1 GCA_026393735.1 Acidobacteriota bacterium | reverse complement strand
GTATCCCGCGGGCCCCGGGTTGCCGCGTGACCCTCCGTCGATGTGCACGATCATGTCGGGGCTATTCCTGGGCGATGTCCGGCGGGGTTGCCGGCGCGGCAATCGTCTCGTAATAGATCACGCGCTGGCAGGTATCGCACTGGAAGATGATCTCGTTCTTGCGGAGCTCGTTCACCGTCTGCGGGCGCACGCGGACACCGCACGCACTGCAGCGTCCTTCCCGGACCGGCGTGACCGCCGAGAGCTTCCGGAAGCGCAGCAGCTTGTCGAACATGGCCAGCACGGACGGCGTGATCTCGCGGGCGAGCACGTCGCGATCGGCGGCGACTTGCCCCATCGCGGCCTGGGCGAGCGTCAACTGGCCGGCGAGCGCCTTGCGCTCGGCCTCGACGGCCGCCTTGTCCGCGTTGAAGCGCTGCTCGGCGTCCTTCACGTGGCGGGTGATCTCGTCGAACTCGAGCATCTGCTCCAGCAACCGGTCTTCCTGCTTCCCGATCTCGTGCTGGGCGACCTCGATTTCCTTCAGCATCGCCTGGTACTCGCGGTTCGTCTTCACCTCCATCAGCTGGCCCTTGAACTTCGACAGCCGGCCCTGCTGCATGGCCAGTTCCTTCTCGATGTCGCGCCGCGCGGCCTGGTTCGCCGCCAGCCGCGCGCGCTCGTCGTCGAGCGTCTGCTGGAGGGCGGCGATCCTCGCCGTGAACTCCTGCTGCCGCAGCGGCTCGTCGGCGATGACCCGGCGAGCCTGTTCGGCCGCGTCTTCGAGTTGCTGGAGGCGAATGAGCCGTTCGAGATCAGGATGCATCGGTGTGTGGTGGGCCCACCAGGATTCGAACCTGGGACGGGCCGGTTATGAGCCGGCGGCTCTAACCGCTGAGCTATGGGCCCGTACAAGTCTACTGCGAAGACCGTCCTTCGAGAAACGCCCGGAGCTTCCGGCTGCGCGACGGGTGCCGCAGCTTGCGCAGCGCCTTGGCTTCGATCTGCCGGATGCGCTCGCGCGTGACCGCGAAGCTCTGTCCCACTTCTTCCAGCGTGTGCTCGGAGCCGTCGCCCACGCCGAACCGCATCTTGATGACCTTTTCTTCACGCGGCGTCAGGGTCTTCAGCACCGAGTCGGTCTGTTCCTTCAGGTTGAGGTTGATGACCGCGTCGGCCGGCGACACTACGTTGCGATCCTCGATGAAGTCGCCGAGATGCGAATCTTCCTCTTCGCCGATCGGCGTTTCGAGGGAGATGGGCTCCTGCGCGATCTTGAGCACCTTGCGGACCTTGGACACGGGGATGTCCATCCGCACGGCGATTTCCTCGGAGGTCGGTTCGCGGCCAAGCTCCTGCACCAGCGATCGCGAGGTGCGGATGAGCTTGTTGATGGTTTCGATCATGTGCACCGGGATGCGGATCGTCCGGGCCTGGTCCGCAATCGCCCGGGTGATAGCCTGGCGGATCCACCACGTTGCGTACGTCGAGAACTTGTACCCGCGGCGGTACTCGAACTTGTCGACCGCCTTCATGAGGCCGATGTTGCCTTCCTGGATCAGGTCGAGGAACTGCAGGCCCCGGTTCGTGTACTTCTTCGCGATCGACACCACGAGGCGGAGGTTGGCCTCGACCAGTTCCTTCTTCGCCTGTTCGGCTTGCGCCTCGCCGCGCCGGATGGTCTCGAGCGTGCGCCGGAGGTACTCGGGCGTCTCGCCGAGGACGTCCGCCTGGCGCTTGACCTCGGTGCGCAGGTCCTTCAGCTTGCCGAGGAGCACCTTCCGCTCCTCTTCCTTGATCTTGGCCGCCTTCTTGGTCTTCGCGTTCAGCTGACGATCGATGCCGTCCGCCTCGCGCTGCACGCGGCCCATGCGCTCGACCGAGTCCTTGATGTCCTCGATGAGCCGCCGCTTTACGCCCTCGGTGAACTCGATGATCCGGATGGCCTGTGATACGGCGATCCGCGCGCGCATCGCCTTCCAGCGGGCGCGGCGGTACTTCTTCTTGTCCTTCTTCGGCGTGCCGTCCAGTTTCTCCTGGGTCTTCTCGTACAGCGCGCGGGTC
>JAPKZP010000815.1 GCA_026393735.1 Acidobacteriota bacterium | reverse complement strand
GGTGCAACTGCGGTGGACGGCTCCGACGTCCGGCGGTGCACCGGCAGCGTACGTGATCGAAGCAGGCTCAGCACCGGGCCAGGCTGATCTGGCGAACTTCTCGACCGGCAGCACGGCCACTTCGTTCGCGGCCTCAGGGGTCGGCGCCGGCACCTACTATGTCCGGGTTCGGGCCACGAATGCGTTCGGCACCAGCGGGCCCTCGAACGAAGCGACCCTCTCCGTCGGTAGCAGCGGCGCGGCCAAGCAGGCGTCGGTGGCGGCGTTAGTCGAGAAGGTTGGTGACGGCGGACTCGTGCCGGTCATTGTGGGATTCCGGGCGGCCTTCGTTGTCCCGGAAGGTCTGCTTGCGCCTGGGACGATCACCGCGCAGCGCGAGTCCATCGCCCGGGTGCGTGAGACGATCCTCGCCCAGATGCCCCGGGGATCGGTCGGGTCCATCAAGCGGTACGAGACGATTCCGTACGTCGCGGCCGTCGTCGACGCTGACGCGCTACGCATCCTTGGCGGTCTGACAGACGTTGCGTCGGTGGTCGAAGACGTACCCGAACCGCCCACGCCGGGCGCGGATGGCGGCCTGGCCGCGGCCGCGCCATTATGGCGTGAGGGCGTGAATGGCGCCGGATGGAGTGTTGCCGTCCTCGACACCGGCATCGACCAGACGCGAGCGTTCCTGACGCAGCGCGTCATCTCCGAAGCGTGCTACTCGACGGACTCGAGTGTGTCCTCGTCGCTCTGTCCCGATGGCGAGCAGGCATCAACGGCGGCGGGGGCAGGCGCCCGCTGTGCTGATAATGTGAGCGGCTGCGATCACGGCACCCGCGTGGCTCGGGTCGTTGCCGGGCACGGGGATGGCGTCACCGGCGTCGCTCCGGGCGCCAGCGTCTTGTCCATGCAGGTGTTCAGCCGGTTCGAGGATTCGGACTACTGCGAGGACGCGACGCCATGTGTGCTGTCGTGGGCGTCCGACCAGATTGCGGCGCTCGAGCGCGTCCTGATGCTGACCCGCACCAACCAGATCGCATCGGTCACGTTGAGCGTGGGGGCTGGGAGGTACGCCAGCGACGCCGCGTGCGACGAGGCCAATGGGGCGAGAACGGCGGCCATCGACAACCTCCGGTCGGTGGGCGTGGCCACGGTCATCTCGTCAGGGAGCGACGGCTACGCAGACGCGGTCGCGGCGCCCGGTTGCATTTCAGCAGCCGTCGCGGTGGGCGCGACGGCGGCGGGCGGGACGCTGGCGACGTACGCGAACCGGCATCCGGCCATGTTGGAACTGCTGGCGCCCGACGCGCCCAGCCGATCGGACACGCCCGGCCATCCACCTGAATCCGTCGGCGGCATCTCGACGGCCGCAGCCCGCGTGGCGGGCGCGTGGGCGCTGCTCAAGCAGGCGGCGACGTTGAGCGGGCAGTCGCTCTCGGTCGCCCAGGGTCTGCACGCGCTGCGCGAGACGGGGAAGCCGGTTGAAGCGCCTGCCGGTTCGGGCGCGGAGGCCGCCTACC
>JAPKZP010000121.1 GCA_026393735.1 Acidobacteriota bacterium | reverse complement strand
CCGGGAGAGGTTCTTGCTGGAAACCTCTCCCGGAGCGGTTATTCCAGAAACCACTCCGGGAGAGGTTATCTATCGAAGGCTGAGGACGGGCTGATCGGTCTTGGCCAGTTCGCCGTTCAATACCGCCAGATCTGTCGTCGTCAGTGCCGTCCACGTTGCGACGAGCGAGGCCAGGGCCTGGCGCCGTTCTCCGACGGCAGCGACGAGTTGCGTCGTCGGCGTGGCGTCAGCGGCCTGGAGCAGCGACACGAGCGAGGTGAGCGACGCGCCGATGCTGGCGAACGTATCGGGCCCGCCCGGCGCGCCGCCCCGGCCCCCGCCACCAGGTCCGAACCCGCTGCCGGCCCCGCCTTCGAGGGCTGCAAGCTTCTGATCGAACGCCGCCAGGGATTTCGCCACCGCACTCTGGCCCGCTCGATCCTGGGCCAGCTTCACATCAGCGCGAAGAGTCCGCAGTGTCTGCAGCGTGGCCTGCGCCACGAGCGCGCCGTCGTACAGCGCCTTTGACAGCGCGGCCTGCTCCGCGAGGCCCGGGGCCGTCGTCCTCACGCGCGGGTCCATCTTGACGGTAATCGGCTGCGCGCAGCTCTTGCCGTCGACCGTCAGCCTGACCGTGTACGCGCCGGGAGCCACCCACGGCGCGTTCGGCGGGGCCGCGGTGTCGAACGGCACGGCCGCAATGGGCAACCCGCCGCGCCCGCCGCCGCCAGGCAGCGCCTGGTAGTGCATGTCCCAGGTGATCCGATGCATGCCCGTGGTCGCCGGGACCGCGCGGCCCGCCCGGTACCAGTAGAGCGGCACGGCTGCGGTGGCTGGATCCGGCCTTTCGATCGCGTCGGTGCTGGCATAGCGCCTGATCACCCTGCCCGCAGCGTCGAGGATCTCGATCGTCACCGGCCCGTTCGCGTCGGCCTTCAGCACGTAGTCGATGATGGCGCCGTCCGGGGGGTTCGGCATGCGCGGCTCGTCGGGCGGCCACGGCGTGTCGGTATTCATGTTCCAGCGGACCCGGTACGCGTCCTGCGGCCTGAACAAGAACACGTCGCCGCTCGTCACCGTGCCATCCATCTGGCGGAGCGGCGTGATGTTGTCGAGGATCCAGAATCCCCGGCCGTGCGTCGCGACGACGACGTCGTCGTCCTTGACGATTAGGTCGCGGACCGAGGACGCCGGCATGTTCAGCCGGAGCGACTGCCAGTGCTCCCCGTCGTCGAACGACACGTAGACTTCGCGCTCGGTGCCCGCGAAGAGGAGTCCCTTGCGCTTCGGGTCCTCGCGCACCACGTTGACCGGCGCCGTGTCCAGAATGCCGCTCGTGATGTGCGTCCACGTCTTCCCGCCGTCGTGCGTCCGGTAGATGTGCGGCCGCATGTCGTCGAGGCGCAGCGTGTTGACGGCCACGTAGGCGGTTTGCCCGTCGAAGCGGCCGGCGTCGATCGCCGCCACTTTCGCGAAGGGCTTCATTGCCGCGGGCGTCACATCCGTCCAGTGCAGGCCTCCGTCGACCGTCACGTGGATCAAGCCATCATCGGTGCCCGCCCAGATGCGGCGGACATCGACGTAGGACGGGCCGACGGCGTAGATGACGCCGCGCTGCGTGGGCTTCGCAGTGTCGGTGTCCTTGTACTTGCCCACGTTCGCCGGGATCTCCCATGTCTTGCGCGTCAGGTCCGGGCTGATCTGCTGCCAGGTGTGTCCGGCATCGGCGGTCTTCCACAGCGTGTTGCCCGCGAAGTAGAGGACGCGCGGATCGACCGGCGAGAAAACGACCGGCGCCGTGCGCAGCGTGCGCAGATCGGGCGAGCGGGTCGGCTTCGGCCCGACACTCTGCACCTGCGCCGTGCGGCGATCGTACCGCGTCACGCTGCGCCCGCCGTACACAATGTCCGGGTTGAGCGGGTCGGGCGCCGCGAAGCCGTACTCGTCCACGCCGACGGTGTTCCACTCGCGCACGGTGATCTGGCCGGTGTCTCCCCGCGTCTCCACACACGCCGAACCGCTTTCCTGCTGGCCGCTGCACACGCGGTACGGCCACGCGTTGTCCGCCGCGACGTGATACAGCTGCGCCGTCGGCTGGTTGTACCAGGAACTCCACGTCTGGCCGCCGTTCACCGTGACGATGGCTCCCTGGTCGGCCGCGAGCAGCATCACGTCGGGATGCTCCGGACTGATCCAGATACCCTGGTAGTCGTCGCCGCCGGGCGCGCCGCGGAACCCGGTCCACGTCTTGCCGCCGTCCATGGACTTCCACGTCACCGTGCTCGCCATGAAGACGATGTCCGGGTTCGTCGGATGAATCGCCGGCACGGGCAGGTCGCCGCCGCCGATGCGGCTCGCGGGCCGCGCGTCGTTCGTGATGCGCGCCCAGCTCTCGCCCGCATCATCCGATCGATAGATGCCGACGCCGCGCGCCGATGCGACCGAGGCGACGATGCGACTCGGGTCGCTGGGCGCGACCGCCAGGTCGGCCTGGACCACGCCGCCCTCGGACGCGGCCGGAAGGCCCTTCGTCAACGGCTGCCACGTAACGCCGTTGTCGGTGGACTTGTAGATGCCGCCCCCGGCGCCGCTCCATGCGCCGTTCTCCCACGGCCCCTGGCGCGATTCCCACAGGGCCGCGTACACCACGTCGGGATTGGCCGGGTTGAACTCGAGATCGGAACCACCGGTGTTCTCGTCCTTGTACAGCACCTTCTGAAACGTCTTTCCGCCGTCGGTCGAGCGGAAGATGCCGCGTTCCTCGTTCGGCCCGTAGGGATGGCCGAGGACCGCGACGAGAATCCGGTTCGGGTCGCGCGGATCGACAATGATGCGCGGGATCTGCTGGCCGTCGCGCAGGCCGAGGTGGGTCCATGTCCTGCCGCCGTCGGCGGAGCGGTACACGCCGTCGCCGACCGAGAGATCGGGGCGTTGCAGCCCTTCGCCGCTGCCGACGTAGATGACGTCCGGGTTGCCGGGCGCCACGGCCACGGCGCCGATGGAGCCGGTGGGCTGGTCGTCGAAGATCGGCGTCCAGGTCCTGCCGTAGTCCCCCGACTTCCACACGCCGCCGTTGCAGACGCCGATGAAGAGCGTGTCGGGCTGGCCGGCAATGCCAGCGACGGCCTTGGTGCGGCCGCCGCGGAGAGGACCGATCCCGCGCCACCGCATCTCGCCGAAGAGCTTCGACTCGTACGGCTGCGCAATCACCGGGGGCATGGGCGTGGCGACCAGCGCGAGCGCCAGCAGGGCCGCGGCGAGCAAGCGACGCAGGATCATCTCTACCTCCGCGCGTTAGTGTAGGCGATAATCAGCGGATGCCGATCCTCTCTCCATCGGATGCAACCCGCGTGCGGACGATGCTGGCCGGGATGGGGAGCCCCGTCAGGCTGGCGTTCTTCACGCAGACCCTGAACTGCGAGACCTGTGAGCCGACGAAGCAGATCCTCGGTGAACTGTCGGAGCTGACCGACAAGCTCACCGTCGAGGAGCACAACTTCCTGCTGGAGAAGGAAGAGGCGGCCACGTACGGCATCGACCGGGTGCCGGCCATCGTGCCGCTCTCGACACGGGACCATGGCATCCGGTTTCTTGGCATCCCGTCGGGCTACGAGTTCATGTCGCTCATCGACGCGATCATGCTCGTCTCGAACGGCGACTCAGGCCTGAGCCCGGAGAGCCGCGCCATGCTCGCGGGCCTGCCATCGCCACTCGCGCTGCAGGTGTTCGTCACACCCACCTGACCGCACTGTCCCCGGGCGGTCAGCCTGGCGAACCGGATGGCGATGGAAAGCGCGCATGTCACGTCCGTCATTGTCGAAGCGAGCGAATACCCGGACCTCGTCCGTAAGTACCACGTGAGCGGCGTGCCGAAGACCGTGGCGAACGAGCAGATCGAGATTCTCGGCGCCCGCCCGGAGGAGGAGTTCGTCCGCACGGCCATCGGCGGCGTACAATCCTGAGTCTGCCCTCGTGCACGTCCCCCGGAGTTGAAGGAGCCCGCAATCATGATCGCGCTGGATGGGTCTGGTCTGACGGTCGAGAAACTGGTTTGCATTGCCCGCTTCGGAGAGCCCGTGGAACTTGCGCCCGCGGCGCTCGAACGCATTCGGGTCTGCCGGGCCATGCTGGAGGAGAAGCTGGCGGCCCGGGAGATCATG
>JAPKZP010000619.1 GCA_026393735.1 Acidobacteriota bacterium | reverse complement strand
TATTCTCAAGGCGTCGGCCAATGCGGCGCCGACGTACCTGCAGTACGAGCTCACGGCGCTTGGCTACACGATCAAGAGCAATGCGCATGTGCTCGTCATCGGCCCGGGCGGCGGCCGCGATCTGTGGACCGCGCTGATACACGGCGCGCGGCGCGTCGAAGGCGTGGAGGTCAACCCCATCATCGTGCGCGACGTGATGGAGGGCGCGTTCCGCTCGTACTCGGGCTTCGTGTACGACGCCCCGGGCGTGACCGTCGAGGCCGACGACGGCCGCAGCTACGTGACGCGATCGCGGGAGCGCTACGACGTGATCCAGGCGTCGCTCGTCGACACGTGGGCCGCCACGACGGCTGGGGCGTTCGCGATGACGGAGAACAACCTCTACACCGTCGAGGCGGTCGAGTCGTACTTCAACCACCTGCAGCCGGACGGCATCCTCACGATCACGCGCTGGTACCAGGATGGCCTGCGCCTGCTCTCGCTGGTGCAGGCAGCCGGCCAGCGCCGCGGCTGGCCGGGCATCGCCGACCGTCTCTTCATCGGACGAAACGGCACGCTGGCCACCTTCGTCTTCAAGAACTCGCCCCTCACCGACCAGGAGATCGCCCGGCTTGTCGAGCAGTGCCGGAAGATGGAGTTCGGGGTCATCTACGCGCCGGTCTCGCCGTCGAACCCGACGCCGCCGCCGCGCAACGAGTACACGCGACTGGCCACGACGCCCAACTGGGATCTCGCCTCCTACTACCGCAGCTTCCCGTGGGACATCTCGCCGTCGACCGACGACCGCCCGTTCTTCTTCCAGTCCGCCAAGCCGGGCACGTCGTTCAAGCTCAAGCTCGATCAGTCGATCCTTTTTGGAACGGGGACCGAGGTCCTCAACGGCCTGCTGCTGATCTCGGTGGTCCTGGTCGCGCTCTTCATCTTCGTGCCGCTCGCGTGGCTGTCGCCCGAGCCGGTGGTGTGGCGCGAGGTGCCGGTCGCCCCGCTCGCGTACTTCGCGTGCCTCGGGGCGGGATTCATGTTCGTGGAGATCGGGCTGATGCAGCGCTTCGTCCTCCTGCTCGGCCACCCGGTCTACTCGCTGAGCGTGATCCTCTTCACGCTGCTCCTGGGCGGCGGCCTGGGCAGCGCCCTCAGCCGCCGGATCGGCGCGCCGGGCCGGACGCTCGCGATCGTGATTCCGGCTATCATCATCGTCGGCCTGGCGTATTCGTGGGCGCTGCCGTCGCTCTTCGCCTCCTGGGTGGCATGGGCGCGCCCCGCGCGGATCCTCGTGTCGGTGGCCTTCCTGCTGCCGCTCGGCCTGCTGCTGGGCATGCCGTTGCCGTCGGGCATCCGGGTGATCGGCGAGGCACGGCCGGGTGTGCTGGCGTGGGCGTGGGGCATCAACGGCGCCCTGTCGGTGCTGGGCGCGACGCTGGCCATCTATACGGCCATCAACTACGGCTTCGCACGCGTCGCCCTGCTGGGCGCAGCCGTCTATGGGGTGGCCGGCGTCATGGCCGTGTGGATGATCCTGAGCCAGCGCGGCCGGCGTCAGCCCCTGGCCACGACCTCGAAGTGACGCAGGTGGCGCAGTTCGCGCCGCGCGGCACGCTCATCGCTGCACCGATCCCTCTCCCTTGCCCTTCTTCTGGCTCAGCAGCTGCATGGTGGCAGGATGCTGGGGATGCGTCAGCACCTGTGCCGGCTCCCCCTGCTCCACCACGCGACCCCCGGCCATGACGATCACCCGGTCGGCGTAGTCGCGGACGAAGTCATCGTCGTGCGTCGCGGCCAGGAGCGTGCGCCCGGCGCGCGTGAGGCGGACGAGCGTCTCGCCGAGTTCGTCGCGCCG
>JAPKZP010000398.1 GCA_026393735.1 Acidobacteriota bacterium | reverse complement strand
GGTACAGCGTCTCCATCACGGTCAGCAGGTCACCGTCGAGCCGAATCTGTGCGCCGGTGGTGGTCTTGATGGTCCGCATGGCTATCCCTCGAAGCTGGCCACGGCGCTGGGTTCATCGGCGAACAACTGGATGAAGTTGTGCGCGCCCGTCATGGTCAACATTGTCTCGACCCGCTTCTGCACGCCCGCCAGCTTCAACGACCCGCCCGCGGCCGCCGCCTGCCGGTAGAGGTCCATCAGGCATCCGATGGTGGCGCTGTCGATGTAGACCACGGGGGTCAGATCGACAATCACCTTCCGCGTGCCCCCGCCGATGAGGGCGACCACCGCGGTCGAAAAGTCGGAGAGCAGCGGGTACATCAACCGGCTCTCGGCGACGCGGACGACGGCGATGTCGCGGACGTTGTCGATGGTCAGCTTCATGCTCATGCTCCAGAACGGCGGCCGGCGTCGTGCGCCGTCGCCGGCGATGGGTCGCTTCTCTCTCTCAGACGCGTGATCTGCCGCGCCAGTTCGCTGCGCCCGCGGTTGATCCGCGATTTCACCGTGCCTTCCGGCACCCTCAGCCTGTCGGCAATCTCCTGGTAGGACAACTCCTGGAGGTCGCGCATCTCCACGGCCTCCCGGAGATCCTGGCTCAAGGCCTCGAGGGCGCGGCGCAACTGCTTCGCCACGTCCTTCCGCTCGAGCGCCAGGTGCGGGCCGACCTCCCTCGACACGGGCGACAGGTCGTCCGCGTTCACGTCGCGATCGATCGTCTCGCGCTCCTTGCGGACGCTGCGATAGTGGTCGATGCACAGGTTCCGGCTCACGCTGATGAGCCAGGTCTGGAAGTTCGCCCGGCGGTCGAACGTCGCCAGCGACTTGAAGACCTTCAGGAAGATGTCCTGCGTCAGATCCTCGGCCTCATCGTGGCGGCCGACGAACTTGTACGCCACGTTGAACACCCGGCGCCAGTACTGACGGACGATGGCCTCCCAGGCCTGTTGATCGCCCTCCAGGCAACGCGCGATGAGCACGTCGGACTCGGTTGGAACCGGCGCTGAATCGCTCGGAATCGTCGACATTTCGCAGCGACACAGAGTACCGCACGGTGGGGGGGGTGTCAAACCCGCGGCAGTCGGATAAGATGCCTCGATTGTGTCTGGATTCGCCTTTCTCGACGGCCAGCTCGCGTGCGATGGATACCCGGTGGCGACGATTGCGCGCGACCACGGCACGCCGCTCTACCTCTACAGCGGCGCCGCCATCCGCGCCGCCTACGGATCGCTGGATCGCGCGTTCGCGGGGTACCCGCACACGGTTCATTTTGCCCTGAAGGCGAACTCGACCCTGGCCATCCTCCGACTGCTGCGCGGCCTCGGCGCCAGCGCCGACGCGAACTCAGGCGGGGAAATCGAAGCGGCGCTGCGGGCCGGGTTCGATCCGTCGCAGATCGTGTTCACGGGGGTGGGGAAGACCCGCGACGAGCTCGATCGGGCCGTCGCGCTGGGCGTGAACGCCATCAACATCGAGTCGGACGGCGAGGCCGACCGCATCGACGCGCTGGCGCGGGCCCGCGGGGTGACCGCCCGCGTCGCCGTGCGCGTGAACCCGGACATCGATCCCAACACGCACGCCCACATCTCGACCGGCCTGCGTGTCAACAAGTTCGGCGTGCCGCTCGAGTTCGTGGCGCCCCTGCTGCGCTCGCTCGCGCGCAAGCCCGGACTCGAGCCCGTGGGCGTCCACGTCCACCTGGGCTCCCAGATCGTCGACGTCGAGCCGCTCGCTCGGGCGGCCCGGGTTCTCGCCGACCTTGCGCGCGAGGTCCGCGACGCCGGCGTGCGCCTGAAGCACATCGACATGGGCGGCGGCTTGGGGATCGCCTATGACGGCGTGACGATGGCCGATCCCGCCGCCTACGCCGCGGCGGTGCTGCCGGCGATTCGCGAGACGGGCCTGCACCTGATCATCGAGCCTGGCCGATTCCTCCTGGCCGCAGCGGGCATCCTCGTGGGACGCGTCGCCGACACGAAGTCCTACGCCGGCTCGCCGCGGTTCATCGTGCTCGACACGGGCATGACGGAACTCATTCGCCCCATGCTCTACGAGGCCGTCCACCGCATCGTCGCGGTCGCGCCTCGTCCGGGGGCGGACGTCGAGTCGGAGGTGGTCGGGCCGCTCTGCGAAACGAGCGACACGCTCGGCCACGCGCGGATGATCGGCCCGGTGGAGGTCGACGACCTCATCGCCGTGCTCGATGCCGGCGCGTACGGATTCGTAATGGCGTCGAACTACAATCGGAGGCGCTTTCCGGCCGAAGTGCTCGTCGACGACGGCCAATGGCGGGTGATCCGGCGGCGGCAGACGTACGACGATCTGTTCAGGAACGAGCAGGACTGAAGTCCTGCTCCATCGCAGGGACCTGGGACGTCATGATGAACGGGTTGCTCATTGCCTTCGAGGGCATGGATCAGAGCGGCAAGGAAACGCAGGCGCGACGCCTTCGCGAGTGGTTCGAGGCACGCGGCCGCCAGGTCGAGTCGATCGGGTTTCCGGATTACGAGACACATATCGGCCAGGAGATCTGGAAGGGTTTGCACGGCGAACGCGACTACGGCGCCGACACGATCCAGCTTCTCTACATCGCGAACCGGCACGAGTGGAAGCCGAAGATCCACGAGTGGCTCGCGACGGGCCGGGTCGTGATCTGTGATCGCTACACGGCGTCGAGCGTGGCGTACGGCGAGGCCCAGGGTCTGGACGCTCGCTGGCTGTCGTCGATCCAGGCCTACCTGCCACAGGCCGACGCCACCGTGCTGCTGGACATCGCGCCGGAGGTTGCCGCCGCGCGGAAGGCGAAGGGCCGCGACAGGTTCGAAAGCGATCTGCCCATGCTCGGCCGCGTGCGCTCGAGCTACCTGCGCCAGGCGGCTGATCTGGCATGGCTCGTGGTCGACGCGGCCAGGTCGGTCGACGCCGTCGCGGCTGATGTCGCTACGTCGGTCGCGACGCGACTCGGGCTGCGGTAAGCGCCCGCACCTCTTTCACGCCTGCCTGCTTCAGGACGCGGGCGCACGCCTCCAGCGTGGCGCCCGTCGTGCTGACGTCGTCGACGAGGACGACGACCTCTGGAACCCACCACCACCCGCACCCCCGCCCGCGGCCCGCACCGGTCGTCCCAGATAGGGGTCGGGAGGTGTTTCTCGGGCGCAAACGTCTGAAAGCTCGAGTGAGATCCATCCCGACACCGGTTTGCAGCAGCCGGACCCGCCAGGTGAGTGCGAAGGCGTGTTCGACGTTGCGGTGACGTTCGTCGGCGGGCAGTTCCACTTGCGCCCGCGTGCGCCGACGCCGCCTGAGGGCGTGCCAGACCGGCAGGCCGAGCCCTGCCGCGAGCAG
>JAPKZP010000746.1 GCA_026393735.1 Acidobacteriota bacterium | reverse complement strand
GTCGGGCTGTTCCGGCCAATCACCCTGTGGCCGTATCCGTCCGACGCCTTGTGGGCCGCCGCGCAGCGCGCGAAGCACGTGCTGGTCGCTGAACTGTCGATGGGCCAGATGGTGGAGGACGTGCGGGCCGTCGTGGCCGGGCGCCGTCCCGTCGATTTCTACGGGCGCGCCGGCGGCATGGTGATGACCGCCGAGGAACTGGCCGAGCAGGCCGAGAAGCTCGCGGCGGTTCCCGCGTAGGAGGGCCTCAGGGGCCATCAGCGGGGCGGCGTGCGCCGGCCCCGGTCAAGCAGGACGGAGCAGACCATGAACGACAACCGCGACACGATTCTCGAGATCGTCGGCAAGGCGTACCAGATCGAGAGCGACGGCTACACCTTCTATTCCATGACGGCGGAGCGGGCGACCAAGCCCGCCGTCCAGGAGCTGTTCTCCAAGCTGGCGTCAGACGAGATGCAGCACCAGGCGTTCCTGAAGTCGGTGGCGAAGAACTACGGCGAGAAGGGCAACGCCGCGTTCCGGACGGACATGAAGATCCCCGACGCGCGCGGCATCGCGTCCCAGATCTTCACGGGCAAGTTCCGCGAGCAGGCGGCCGGCGCCCAGTTCGAACTGGCGGTGCTCTCCATCGGGATGACGCTCGAGTCGAACGCCATCAAGTACTTCACGACGGCGGCGAAGCAGGCGACCGACCGGGAGGTGAGGGAGTTCTACCAGTTCCTCGCCGAGTGGGAGCAGCAGCACTACGACTCGCTGCAGAACATCTTTTCGATGGTCCGCTCGGACCACATGGCGGAGAGCGGGTTCTCGGCGTTCTAGCCGCCAGCAGGGGCGCCAGACGGGGTCGGGACGCATTTCGCAATCGGCCCGTCGGACATTACAGATCTGTGAGCGAAACGGCCAGGGACGAGCTTCCGGAGCTGCGCACAGAACCACCACAGAGAATCGCAGGCCCCGAAGGTCGATGACAAATCTGTAATTGGCGACGAGTCGTTTGCGAAATGCGTCCCGACCCCTTTTGACCCTTTTGACTATCGGTGCTTGCGCTTGCGGTGGGGGCCGGTGTCGTACTGGCGCTGGACCGCCCAGTAGGCCGATGCCGCCGCCATCACGTGCGCCACCCAGCCCAGCAGGAACTTCGTCGAGTACCAGAAGACCGGCGTCAGGATCAGCCAGAACACGCCGACCACGAACTGGCGGTACACAATCTGGCCGAGCCCCGGGACCACGAGACTCATCGCTCCCGCCGCAAGTCCGCGCTTCTGCGCCGACGTCAGTCCCGCCATATCCGCGCCTGTTCAGGCTTCCCCTTATTTTGCCGAGAACCGATAGACGGTGGTCGACTTGTAGGTCCTGTCGGGCTGCAGCACGATCGACGGAAAGTTCGGGTGGTTGATCGCGTCGGGGAAGTGCTGGGTTTCGAGGCAGAAGCCGTAGTGCTTCTGGTACGCCACCCCCGCCTTGCCGGACAGCGATCCATCCAGGAAGTTCCCGGTATAGAACTGGACGGCCGGTTCGGTCGTGAGCACGTCCATCACCCGGCCCGACCCTGGCTCGCGAACAGTCGCTGACATCGCCAGCACTCCACCGCCGTGGGACAGGACGTAGTTGTGATCGTATCCGCCCGGCGCCGCGCCAGGCACCTGGTCGATTCGCGCACCGATCGACGTGAACCGGTTGAAGTCCATCACCGTGCCGCGCACCGTCGCGATCTCGCCCGTCGGAATCAGGGTGTCGTCCACGGGGGTGAAGCGGTCGGCCATGATCATCAGCTCGTGGCCCAGTATGTCGCCGTGACCTTCGCCCGCCAGATTGAAGTAGCTGTGGTGCGTCAGGTTCACGAGGGTCGGCTTGTCACTCGTCGCGACGTAGTCCAGGCGCAACTCGTTCCTGTTGGTCAGCGTGTAGGTTACGCTCGCGGTCAGCGTCCCCGGGTACCCCTCTTCCCTGTCCGGGGAGACGTACGTGAACTTCACGGCGACGCCGTCGGTCGCCGGCACCGTCTGCGCTCTCCAGACCCGTTTGTCGAAGCCCTTGACGCCGCCGTGCAAGTGGTTCGGCCCGTTGTTGGTCGCCAGCGTATATTCCTGCCCGGCCAGTTTGAACTTGCCCTTGGCGATGCGGTTGCCGACGCGTCCGACCGTGGCGCCGAAGTACGGGTGCTCGCCTTCGTACTTGTCGAGCGTCTTGAAGCCGAGGACGACGTCCGCCATGGCGCCCGCGCGATCGGGAACGATCAACTCCGTCAGCAGCGCGCCGTACGTGATGACCTTGGCCACCATGCCGTTC
>JAPKZP010000426.1 GCA_026393735.1 Acidobacteriota bacterium | reverse complement strand
GCATTGACCCAGTCGCTGCCGATGGATCCAGAGGTGACGATCGGCACCCTCGGCAACGGGTTGCGCTACTACATCCGCGTCAACAGGAAGCCCGAGAATCGCGCCGAACTGCGGCTGGTCGTCAACGCCGGCTCGGTGCTCGAGGACAACGATCAGCTCGGACTGGCGCACTTCGTCGAGCACATGGCCTTCAACGGGACGAAGCACTTCGCGAAGCAGGAGATCGTCTCGTTCATGGAGTCGATCGGGATGCGGTTCGGGCCCAGCCTGAACGCCTTCACGGGCTTCGACGAGACGGTCTACATGCTGCAGGTGCCGACGGACAAGCCCGAGGTGCTGGCAAAGTCTTTCCTCATACTCGAGGACTGGGCGCATAACCTCTCGTTCGATCCGCTGGAGATCGACAAGGAGCGAGGCGTCATCGTCGAGGAGTGGCGGCAGGGCCGCGGGGCAGGCGCGCGCATGCAGGACACGCAACTCCCGATCCTCCTCCAGGGATCGCGCTACGCGGATCGCCTGCCCATCGGCAGAAAGGAGGTCATCGAGACCTTCACGCACGACCGGCTGAAGCAGTTCTACGCGGACTGGTACCGGCCGGACCTGATGGCCGTCGTGGCGGTCGGCGACTTCGACAAGGCCGCCGTCGAGCGACTCATCCGGGAGCGTTTCGCCGCCATGCCCGCCGTCACCCGCCCGCGCGTGCGCACGAACTTCCCCATACCTGATCACGCCGCCACGTTGTTTGCGATTGCCACCGACAAGGAGGCGCCGATGACCTCCGTCTCGGTCTACAACAAGCTGCCGGCGCGGGATGACCGGCTGGCCGGCGCGTACCGGCAGCAGATGGTCGAAGAGCTGTACGTCGGCATGCTCAACCGGCGCTTTTCCGAGCTCGCGCAGAAGGCCGACCCGCCCTTCCTGATGGGCGGGAGCGGGCGCGGCCGCTTCGTGAAGGCGACCGAGGCGTCCGTGCTGAACGCAGCCGTCAAGGACGGTGGCATCGAGCGGGGGCTGGACGCGCTCTACACCGAGTCGGCGCGCGTCGCCCGGTACGGATTCACCGCGACCGAACTGGACCGGCAGAAGAAGGACGCCCTTCGCCAGCAGGAACGCCTGTTCGCCGAACGCGACAAGCAGGAGTCGGCGTCGTTTGCCTCCGAGTACGTCAGGAACGCCACGCTGAACGAGCCCTTCCCAGGCATCGCGTACGAGTATGAGCTCCACAAGCGCTTCCTCGCGGACATCACCCTCGACGACGTCAACAGGGTCGGGAAGGACTGGACCGGCGAGAAGAACCGCGTCGTGATGGTGAGCGCTCCGCAGAAGGACGGCGTGCCGGTGCCGGACGGACCGACGCTCGCGGCGGTCATCGTGGCGGCATCCGCAAAGGACTTGCAGCCCTACGTCGACACGGCCGCCAATCAGGCGCTGATGGCCGAGCGGCCAACGCCCGGCCAGATCGTGAAGACGACGACGAAGGAGGCCTACGGGATCACCGAGTGGGTGCTCTCGAACGGCGTGAAGGTCGTCCTGAAGCCGACCGACTTCAAACAGGACGAGGTCGTCTTCCGCGCCACGAGCCCCGGCGGCACGTCGCTCGTGCCCGACGCCGACTACGTGGCGGCCACGACGGCCTCGCAGGTGATCGGGGCGAGCGGAGTCGGCGCGTTCAGCGCCATCGAACTGCGCAAGGTGCTGTCGGGCACGGCGGCGACTGTGCGGCCGCTCATCACCGAGCTCGAGGAGGGACTGACCGGCAGCGCGTCTCCGAAAGACCTCGAGACGATGTTCCAGCTCATCCACCTGACGTTCACGCAGCCTCGCGCCGACCCGACGATCTTCGGCGTCCTCACCGCACAGTTGAAGACCGTGCTGGCCAACCAGGCGGCGAACCCGGCGTTCGCGTTCGCCGAGGCCATGCAGACCACCCTGTACCAGAACCATTTCCGGGCCCGCCCGATGACGGCCGCGCTCATCGACGAGATGAACCTCGACAGGTCGTTCGCGTTCTACAAGGACCGCTTCGCCGACGCGAGCGACTTC
>JAPKZP010000401.1 GCA_026393735.1 Acidobacteriota bacterium | reverse complement strand
GCGCTCGCGTGCGGTTTGGCGGTGATGTCACGATCCCGGCCGACGAAGCCGTGAACAATGATGTCGTCGTCATCCTCGGTTCGGCGCACATCGAGGGCCGGGTCGACGGGGAAGTCGTCGCGGTCGGTGGGTCCGTCTACCTTGGTCCAAAAGCCGAGGTGAAGGGCAGCGTGACTTCGGTCGGCGGGGGTATCGAGCGTGCGGCCGGTTCGCGTGTCGGGGGCGAGATCACCGAAGTGCGTGTGTCGGCGCCGACGTTCGGGCCCGTGGTGCGGGTGCGGCCGTGGCGCGACTGGACATGGTTTGCGAACCCGTTCGGCGCGACGGCGGATCTGGTCGGCACCCTCGTGCGGATGGGCCTCATCGGGCTGTTTGCCGCGTTGCTCGTCGCGATGGTCCCAGGCCCTGTCCGGCGTGTCGCCGATCGCGTGACGACCGAGCCGTGGCGCGCCGGACTGGTGGGCCTTGCCGCCCAGATCCTGTTCGTGCCGCTCCTGGTGCTGACGGTCGTCATCCTGGCGGTGTCGATCATCGGAATCCCGCTGCTGTTGCTCGTGCCTTTCGCGCTCGTGGCCGTGTTGATCGCCTTCCTGCTGGGGTTCGCGGGCACGGGGTGCGCGCTGGGACAGTTGATTGCGCGTCGGGCGAGCGGCAACGCGCAGGGATTGCTGGCGTCGCTCGTGGTTGGTCTGGCCATCATCTGGGCGCTCCCGGCGATCGCGCGGTTTGCGGGGCTCGCGGGCCTGCCTGCGCAGCTGGCGCTGAGCGTCGTGCTGTTGGTGGGATTCCTGATCGAGTACCTTGCGTGGACCGTCGGGCTCGGTGCCGTGATCCTGAGTCGCTACGGCCGACGTGATCGGCCCCAGGCCGGCGGGTTCGTCCCGCCTCCACCCGCTCCCGACATGCCCCCCGGGGACGTCATGCCGAGCGTGACGCTGTAGCAGGCGTCCCGGCGAAGCGGCCGGTGGCCGTAGGCGCCGGCCGCCTCTCTCATGCATAATCGGGACATGCGCTATACGGACCAGTCGCTTCCTGTCGGCGTCGTCGCCGCACCGCTCGCCGGCATCGACGCTGACGTGCTGGTGATTCCCGTTATCGAACACGAGAAACCGCCGACCCTGTCGCTCGCGGATGCCGCGACGGGCGGGCGCCTCGTGACGGCGTTCGAATCGCGGGAGTTCACCGGCAAGGCAAATACCACGTTTGTGACGCCCGTCGTGTCCATCGACTGGCAATCTGCCCGGATCATGCTCGTCGGGGTGGGAAGCCGATCGGCGTTCGATCATGGAGCCGTCCGCATGGCCGCCACGACAGCGGCCTTGGCGGCCCGCGAGCGGCGATGGCGCCGGCTTGCGATCGCGCTCCCGGCGGTGCTGCCCGGGCCGGACGAGGCGCAGGCCGTCGCGGAGGGCCTGACGCTCGGCGCGTTCTACAGCGGGATCTACAAGAGCGACCCCGATGCCAGGCCGGCCCTGATCGAGTATCTCATCGCGTTGGACGAAGGCCTGGACTCCCACGTTCGCGCGGACTTCGATCAGGCGATCGGGCGCGGGTACATCCTCGGGGCCTGCAGCAATCTCGCGCGTTCGCTGGCCAACGAGCCGGCAAACACGCTGACCCCCCGTCTGTTCGCCGACATTGCCGGGCAGGTGGGATCTGCGTCGGGCCTGGTGGTGGACGTCCTCGACGAGGAGCGTCTCGCGGGTCTCAACATGGGCCTGCTGCTGGGCGTCGCGCGTGGCAGCGCCGAGCCGCCACGCATGGTTGTGCTTCGCTACGAACCGCCGCGGCCTTCGGGCCCGGCGGTGCTCGGTCTCGTCGGCAAGGGCGTGACCTTCGACACGGGGGGCATCTCCATCAAGCCGTCCGACGGCATGCACAAGATGAAGACCGACATGTCCGGCGGGGCCGCAGTGCTCGCCGCCATGAAAGCCATTGCCGCCCTGCGGCCGGACGTGCGGGTCGTCGGTGTCGTGCCTCTTGTCGAGAACATGCCCGGGGGCCGGGCAATCCGGCCCGGAGACGTGCTTCGCAGCGCCGACGGCAAGACCGTGGAAGTGCTCGACACGGATGCAGAGGGGCGCCTGATCCTGGGTGACGCCCTGTGGTACGCGAGACATCTCGGCGCCACCCATCTGGTGGACGTGGCGACTTTGACGGGCGCGGTCGGGGTGGCGCTCGGCCGGACGACCAGCGGTCTGTTCGGAACGCCCGCCTGGTGGGTCGACCTCGTGGGCCGCACGGCGAATCGCGCGGGCGACCGCGTGTGGGCCATGCCCCTGTTCGACGACTACCGCGAACAGTTGCGCAGCGAGATCGCGGATCTCACCAATATCGGCGGTCGGCCCGCCGGCTCCATCACCGCCGCATTGTTCCTGAAGGAGTTCACGGGCGGCTTGCCGTGGGCCCACCTCGACATCGCCTTCACGGCGTGGGCCGACGATGCCTTGCCGTACCAGGCGAAAGGACCGACGGGCGTCGCGGTTCGGACGCTGGCGGAATTGTCCTTCACGAGCGATTCGTGGCCGACGGCGGGGTCCTGAGACGGGCCACGCCCGCGCGACCGCGGCGTCAGTCCGGAGGGGAGCTGAGATCGAGACGGGTGTTCTCGCTGCCGGCGGCGGCGCCCTCGCGATTCGCGCGCCAGCGGCTGTACCCGATCAGCAGGATGCCGACGACGACCCCGAGCAGCACCGACGCGATGACGATGAGTCCGATCAGGCCGAAGGAGTTGACCAGTACGTCAACAATCGACACCTCCGCCGTGTCCGGCGGGACAACCTTGATGATGACGGGCGTGACCGACTGCGGACCGGGCATCATGGCCTGAACCCTATTCTACTGCCGCGGCGGCGTAGAGGGGCGGGCGGGCGGCTGATCGGCGACCGCCTCGACGCGCTTGAGGGTGCGCAGGTAGCGGCGGATGCCGTCGAGCAGCGCTTCGGCGACGTGCTGACGGTAGCTGCCGGTGCCGAGGAGGCGGCCTTCCAGGGCGTTCGTCAGGAACGCCACTTCGACCAGCACGCTCGGCATCGAAGCTCCCACCAGCACGACGAAGGGTGCCTGCTTCACCCCGAGATTCCGTGGGGACCTGTCTGACGCTTTCAGCTTCCTGACCATCGCGTTCTGCACCTGCGCCGCGAGATCCCGCGACTCCTGGACCTTGTTCCGGAGGGCGATCTGCTTCACGAGATCGTTCAGGTGGCTCATCGTGAGCGTGGAGGATGCGTTTTCGCGCGCGGCAACCGCGGCTGCGTCGGGCGTCGATGCGAAGTTCAGGACGTACGTCTCGATGCCGCGCACCCCGCGGTCCCGGTTGGCATTGACGTGAATCGACAGGAAGAGATCGGCCGCCTCGCGATTGGCGATGGCGGGTCTCTCCTGCAGCGCCACGTAGTCGTCGGTCCGCCGGGTCAGGACGACTTCGACGCCCGGCTCCTTCGTCAGGAGTTTCTCGAGGCGCAGCGCGATGTCCAGGGTGATGGCGGCTTCTGAGCCGTCAGGCCCCAGGGCTCCCGGATCGCGTCCACCATGGCCGGCATCGATCACAATCCGGCCGGTGGCCCCAGATCCCAAATGACCATCACAATCACCAGTTATCAGATTATAGGATCCTTTTGCTCCCTTGAAAGGCGTAAACAAATTGGCCTCAACGTAGGT
>JAPKZP010000385.1 GCA_026393735.1 Acidobacteriota bacterium | reverse complement strand
TCGGTCACGAGCACGGCGCGTCCGGCGCAGCACCGGTCCGCGACGCCCGCGATGTGACGCGTGATGAGCGCGTAGCCCGCCTCCGTCATGCGCATGCCGGCCAGCGGATCCCGCTCGTGCGCGTCGAATCCGGCAGAGACCAGCACGATCCCGGGTGCGAACTCCTCAACGATCGGCACCACGATGTCGCGGAACACGACGTCGTAGTCGGCGTCGGTCGCTCCGGCGTCGAGCGGAAGGTTCACGGTGAACCCTTCACCGTCACCGGTCCCGACCTCCGTGGCCATGCCGCTGCCGGGATAGTGCGGCCACTGGTGGGTGGACACGTACAGCACGCGGGGGTCGGTCTCGAAGATCTCCTGGGTGCCGTTGCCATGATGCACGTCAAAGTCGACAATCGCGACGCGCGGCACACCCCGGTCGAGGGCGTGTGCGGCGGCGACGGCTACGTTGTTGACGAGGCAGAAGCCCCGCGCCTTCTCCCGGCCGCTGTGGTGCCCGGGCGGCCTGACCAGCGCCGCAGCCCGGCTCGCCCCTCCGTCCAGGACGGCGTCCACGCCGTTGACGGCCGCGCCTGCCGACAACTGCGTCAGTTCCCAGGATTCCGGCGAGGTGAAGGTATCGGCGTCCAGCATCGCCGCCCGACCCGCCGTCGCCTCGAGTGCCTCCACCAGCGCCTCACTGTGCACGCGGAGAATCTGCGCTCTCGAGGCCGGCGTCGGCTCCACGAGCGACGCGCCCCGGCCCTGCCACCTGGCGGCCACCACGTGCATGACGTCCTGGCGCTCGGGCCGCTCGGGATGCCCCGGCGGCGGGGTGTGAAGCCCGAATCGATCCGATGTGATCACCTGGAGCGGCATCACGTCTCCCGCCCGACCATCGCCAGCGCCCGCTGCCGGAGCGCCTCGAGCGCCGATTCGAGCGCCACGCGGCTGGCCTCGAGCCCGTCGTCGTCGGCATCTCGCGGCACGGTGATGGGCGCGCCGATGACGAGCGACACCCGGCTGAACGGCTTGGGGATCTGGGTGCGGTCCCAGCTGCGAAGCGACCAGAAGCGCGCCGCCTCCAGGTGAAACGGCACAATCGGCGCGCCGGTCGCCTTCGCCAGGAAGATCGCACCCGGCTTGGCCACGCATGCAGGACCGCGCGGGCCGTCGAGGGTGAATCCCGTGGTCTTCCCCGCCCGCACGTCCCGCATCATCTGGAGCACGGCCGCCTTCGCGTTGCGGGAGCTCGAACCGCGTGCGGTGTCGTACCCGAACCGCGTGATGATCCGCGCGATCCACTCCCCGTCGAAGTTCTGGCTCGTAATGACGACGATGCCGCGATGGCGGAAGTAGTAGGTCGCCGGCAGGATGCGGCCGTGCCAGAAGCCCAGGATGGGCGGGCGACCCCCAGAGGACGCCTGTTCGAAATGCTGCCAACCCTCGACGCTGAAACGCAGCGTCCGGCCGAGGACGGCAATCAGCGGGACACCCGCCGCGGCGATGGCCGCAGCCTGAAAGCGTCTCGACCGCGATCGCTGCCAGACGGGTGCGTCGTTCACGGCTTCGGAACTGCCGCTCGAGCGGCGTGCTGCATTCCACGACCGACGAATGTCATGAGGTCGATGAATTCCACCTGGGAATTCCCGCTGTCCTGCGCCCCCTTCAGCATGATGGCGCAGAACGGGCACGCTGTCACGACGGTGCGCGCGCCTGTCGCCTGGAGTTGATCGAGGCGCTGCTGGCTGATGCGCGTGCCCTCCTCGTGCTCTTCGAACAGGAGGCCGCCGCCGGCTCCACAGCAGAACGGGTTTCGGCCCGCCCGTGACGGTT
>JAPKZP010000482.1 GCA_026393735.1 Acidobacteriota bacterium | reverse complement strand
TCGCAGAAACCTCTCCGGGAGAGGTTTTTAGGCGGGAGAGGTTTCTACGGTTTCGGCTGACGTCTGACCTGCTCCTCGATGAGGTCGAGCGCGCGCTCGCGGCCGTCGCCGCCAAGGTCGCGCTCGAGTTCCTCCAGCGCCGCGCGCACGACGTCGCGATGATGCACCTCGAGGCCGAAGCGCCCGACGGCCTCGAGCCACAGACGGTGGATGATCGCGAGATCTTCATCACTGAGCGGCGGCGCATGCGGGCCGAGCAGGAACGTGTCGAGCTCGCCGTTCAGCTTGTACGCGACCAGGCGGGCGCGTACGTTCCCGCTCTTCCCGATCCGATCCCACGCCTCGCCCAGCACCTGCGCCTGCTGCGCGCCGGTGAACTTGGCGGACTCCCCCACCACGATCTCCGTCGACTGCAGGCTCACGGCCGCCTGCGCAATCGCGTCCGCCACGTTGCTCGACGGCACCACCAGCAGCTTCACAGGCCGGCCTTCCCGCTCAGCCACCGACACGACGCGCGTGAACAGGCCCTGCTCGTAGTCCCGGAACACGCGCTCGCTCGAGAAATCCATGTACCCGGTGTCGGGGCCCTGCAGCACCCGGACCGTCATCACGACGATGTCCTGCTTCTCGGTGTCGGTGTGGTTGAGCACCCACTTCAGGTGCGCCAGCGTGTTCGGGTCGCGCACCGGGATGAGCACGTTGCCCGGCCGCACCGCCACCTCCGCGAGCCCTACGTCCGGAGCCGGCAGCAACTGGAAATGGTCCAGCATGTGATCGGACGCCCGGCGCCGCAGCGTCGCCCGCTCCGACAGGACGAACGCCACGTAGACCAGCAGCGTGAAACTCGCGCCCGCGATGGTCGCGACTTCCTTGGTGAAGAGGTTGATGACGGCCACGGACAGCAGCGCCAGCGTGATCGCCGCGAGGCCGATCGGCAGTTCGACAGATCCGACCTTCAGATTGAGCGGCACGCGCCACTCCCGAGGCCCCGGCTCCTTGAAGCGCAGCACCAGCACCGACAGCGACTTCAGCGCGAAGCTCCAGATGACGCCGAAGGCATAGGCCTCGCCGAGGATGTAGATGTGCCCGCCGCTCAGCAACACGGTCAGCTACTGGAGGCCGACGATCATGTTCAGGAACCGGTGCGTCGTCCCGAACTTCTTGTGCGGCTGGCGGAACCAGTCCGGCAGCACGCCGTCCTCCGACACACGGCTCAGCACGGCCTTCGATCCGACAATCGCGGTATTGACCGCGCCGGCAAGTATCAGGAACCCAACCACGACGACGAAGGCCTGGAAGCCGAGGCGCAGCGAGAGCGGCCCGGCCAGGTGCATCGCGATGCCCGAGATCAGGTTGTCGTAGAACTGCGGCCGCACGTCGTCCGGGATCAGCGACGCGGCGAGAAAGCTCACCGACCCCGTGAAGATCAGGCTGTAGACGAACACGACGACGCCCGTCCGCTGCAGGTTCCGCGGCTTGGGCGATTCGATCTCACGGTACACCTGCGCGAGCGACTCGTAGCCGCTCATCGCCAGGAACGAGTGCCCGAACCCGACCAGGAGCGCGATGGCCGTAATCGCCGGGAACCGCGTGCCCTTCAGCCATCCGAGGGCGTCTTCCGAGAACGAGAAGTGATCGAGCGTGGGCGCGGGCGGCAGGTGGCCTCCCCGCGTGATCAGCGTGAACGCCGCCCAGCCAAAGAGCATCACCGCCATCACGGTGGTGATCTGCATGATGTGCAGGGCATCGTCGGTCGATTCGCGCAGGCCCCGTGTGTTGCGCCGCCAGAAGTAGACGATGATGCCCATCGCCAGGATCGCGGCGAACTGGTCCCGCGCCATGGGCAGGCCCATGTGGAAGTGGCCGAGAATCTCGGCCGCCAGCGCCGCGATGTACAGGCCCGCCGACACGGCGCTGATCGGCCCGGTCAGCACGTAGTCGAAGAGCAGTGCCGAAACCGAGAGCTTCGCCATGGTGCCGCCCATGGCCTCCTTCACGACGCGGTACACGCCGCCGCGGACGAACATCACCGAGCTTTCGATGTAGATCGCCCGAACCGCCCACGAGAACAGCATGACGCCGAGGATGAACCACGGCGCGGCCTTGCCCACGGCCTGCTCGGCGATGCCGCCGGGATAGAAGGCCGACGACCCGAGGTCGGCCAGGACAATGGCCGCCGCGCGCCAGAAGGAGATGAAGGAGAGCAGGACCGTGGTCGCGACGACGACCTGGGTCGGCTTGCTCGGCGAAGTGGTGTGGTCTGTGCTCATGGGTGTCTTTGCAGAACTGCCGGCCGCGCGCGCTGACCATGCTCAGGCATGGACGGGCACCACCTGCACCGTCGCGTCGGGCACGTCGGTCAGGAAACGGTCGATGACCGATCCGTGCACGATCAACTGCCAGCGGGAGCGCTGGCTCTGGCCGAATACGACATGGGTGATGCCTTCGCGGCGGGCGAAGGCAATCAGGCCTTCCGCGGGTCTGGCCGCCTTGACGCGCACGACCGTGGCACCGAGGGTCTCGGCCAGTTCGATGTTCCTGGCGAGCGCGTCGCGGTCGGTCGGGGCGATCCGGCCGATGGCCTCGCGCGGGGTTTCGACGTAGACCGCATACCAGCGGGCTCCGAGGCGGCCGGCAATCCTCACGCCGGTCCGGATGACGCGGGCGTTCTCCGGATTCGAGCTCATGCACACCATGACGCGTTCCGGGATAAAAGCCGGCTCGAGCCCTTCGCGAACGCGGTAGCTGGCGGCCTTGTCGCCGACCGCGTCGGCCACGACGCGCAGCGCCAGTTCCCGCAGCGCCGAGAGGTTGCCCTTCCGGAAGAAGCTCGCCAGCGCCTGCTCGATCTTGTCGGGGCGGTATACCTTGCCCTGGCGCAACCGGTCCCGGAGCTCCTCGGTCGTCACGTCGACGTTGATGACTTCGTCCGCGCGATCGAGAAAGGTATCAGGAACCGTCTCCCGCACGCGCACGCCGGTGATGCGGGCGACGGTGTCGTTCAGCGTCTCGATGTGCTGAATGTTGACGGCGGTCATGACGTGGATACCCGCGTCCAGCAACTCCAGGACATCCTCGAATCGTTTCACGTGGCGGCTTCCCGGCACGTTGGTGTGCGCCAGTTCGTCCACGACGGCCACCGCGGGGCGACGAGCCCGCACGGCGTCGAGATCCATCTCTTCGATCACGACGCCTCGGTAGGGCACGCGCGCGAGTGGAATCACCTCGAGCGAACCCACCTGGGCCTCGGTGTCGGCGCGGCCGTACGTCTCCACGAACGCGATTACGACGTCCAGCCCACGCTCCCGAAGCAGGTGGGCGTCCCGAAGCATCTGGTAGGTCTTGCCGACCCCGGGGGCGGCCCCGATATAGATGCGCAGGCGCGCCCGGTCAGGGTTCTGGAGCCGGGCCAGAAGCCGGTCCGCAGCCGCGTCAGGCGGCTCTGAAAGCATCCCGCCATTGTACGGCCAGGGCCGCCGCCACTTCCGGATCTTTACGGTTTTCTTATGGACCTTTTAGCCCATCCTCACGCCGAACTTCCTAGTGTGTACGGGAGAGGTGCTGCTGATGATTCATGACACCGCCAGCGAGGGCAGTCAGTTCGTCATCCCCGCGCAGACGCTCCGGGGTTCACGCGAGACGATGGTGGCCGACATCGACCAGGCCATCGTCGGCCTGCTTGCGCTGCGCCACCTGATCTCGGGCGGGGCCCAGCCGCCGCGACGCGTCACGCGGCCTGACACGCCTGAGCGCGCGGTACTCGCGCGATTGTCGGCTTCAGTGCGCGCCGTCGGGCGGACGTTATCCATATCGTCCGCAACCAGGCACTGGTAAGCCACGTCGCGGTCATGCCCATGGAGATGCTTGTCTCGCTCGTTGCTGCTGTCGCCGTGCTCGTCTACCTGTTCGTCGCGCTGCTGGCGCCAGAGAGGTTTTGACGTGACCGCCGCAGGCTGGGCCCAGATCGCTGCGTTCTTCGTTGCGGTCCTGGCGGTGACCAAGCCGCTCGGGATCTACATGGCGCGCGTATTCGAGCGGCAGCGTACGTTCCTCGACCCGATGGCAAGGCCGGTCGAGCGGGCTCTCTACCGGCTGACAGGCGTCGACGAGACGCACGACATGCGGTGGACTGAGTACGGCGCCGCGCTGCTCGTCTTCAGCCTGGTGTCGATCGCCGCGCTCTACGCGCTGTTGAGGCTGCAGGCGTGGCTTCTGTGGAACCCCCAGGCGATACCCGCGATGGCGCCCGGTCTGGCGTTCAACACGGCGGTGTCGTTCACGACCTAC
>JAPKZP010000446.1 GCA_026393735.1 Acidobacteriota bacterium | reverse complement strand
TGACCCGGTCGATGTAGTTGAGAACGTACAGGAAAAACAGAAAAGGGAGCAGGCGGCGCGTGATGCGCCGCCGCGCGCGCGCGGCAACCGGCCGTGGGTCTGGCCTCTCGCGTGCGGCGTTCATCGACGCTCCCCGGCGCCTACAGAAGCTTCTCGAGCCCTTCCGCGACGATGCCGCGCACCATCGCGACCTTGTAGGCGTTCTGCTCGAGCGGCTTCGCCCCGACGACGGCGAGGTCCGCCGCCTTCGTCATGAGCTTCGCGTCGAGCTTCTGCCCGATGATCAGCTTCTCCACCGCCTGCAGCCGCCAGGGGATCGGCGCGACGCCCGACAGTACGATCCGCGCATCGGCGACCTTGTCGGCCTTCATCGTGAGGGTCAGGGCCATCCCGGCCATCGCAAAGTCCCACGAGCCGCGCGCGCGCACCTTGCGATACGCGCTCTTCATGCCTGCGGGCATGGGCGGCAGCAGGATCTCCGTCACGAGTTCGCCGGGCGCGAGCACGTTCTCCTTCTGCGCGTTCTCGTCCGGCAGGACGAAGAACTTCTCGGCCGGCACCATCCGCGCTCCCTTGGCGCTGATGAGGCGGAGTTTCGCGTCCAGCGCCACGAGGGCCGGTGCGGTGTCGGATGGATGGACGATCCAGCACGCGCCGCCGCCGAAGATGGCGTGATACTGGTTCTCCCCTCCGATCGCGTAGCACATGTCCCCGCCCTTGCGGGTGCAGTGATAGTCGCCGCGGAAGTACCAGCAGCGCGGCCGCTGGCAGAGGTTGCCCCCGATGGTGCCCTGGTTGCGGAGCTGCGGGCTCGCGACCACGGCGGCGGCCTGGGCAAGCGCCGCGTATTTCTCCGCAATACCGGGATGTGCCGCGAGATCGGCAATCGTCGTCAGCGCGCCAATGCGCAGGCCGCCATCAGCCGCCGGCGTAATGCCGCGCAGGTCGTCGAGCCGGCTGATGCTCACGACTTTCTCGGCACTCATGACGTCGTCGCGCAGGCAGCCGAGGAGATCCGTGCCGCCGGCGTGAACCCGGGCCCCGGGGCCGTCGAGCTGCTTCACGGCGTCGTTCAGCGAGCCCGCCCGGACGTAGGCGAAGGTCTGCAGCATCACTCCCCCCTCTTCTGGCTCGCCGGAGCCGGCTTCTGGGCCGCCAGCGCACGGAGCACGCGCGCGCGGCTCATGGGCGCATCCGTCAGGCGCACCCCGATGGCATGGCATACGGCATTCGCGATAGCGGGCGCGGTAGGAATCGTCGCCGGCTCGCCAACGCCCTTCGCGCCCGTCGAACTGAAGGTGTCGTGCAGGTCGACGACCACGACCGTCTTGTCCGCCGGCGCATCGAGGGCCGTTGGCAGCTTGTAGTCGTGCAGGTTGGCGCTGAGCACCTTGCCCAGCTGCTTGTCGTCCATCACGCGATCTTCGGTCAGCCCGAAGCCGATGCCCATCGTGATGCCGCCGAACACCTGGTTCTGGAAGGTCTTCAGGTTGAGAATCCGTCCGCTGTCGTGCGCCGCGAGGAAGCGCACCACCTTGACCTCACCGGTCCGGGTGTTCACTTCGACCTCCGCAAAGTGCACCGCGAACGGGTTGACGGCCTTCCCGGCCGGATTCATCCCGCGGTAGCCGATGCCGACGAGCAACCCGCGGCGACCGAAGGCCTGGATCTGGCCCAGCGCGACCTTCTTGGCCGGGTCGGTCTTCGACACGACCTCTCCACCCCGCAGCTCGAGATCCGCCGCCGGGAGCTTCAGTTGCTCGGCGGCCATGCCCATCAACTGCTGCTTCACGTCGAACGCTGCCGCGTGGATGGCGGGCGATTCGGTCGGCGCCGTCTTGCTGCCCCCGCTGGGCGTCGCAAACTGCGTCGTCCCGGTGTCCGCATGCTCGATCGAGATGCGATCGAGCGGTACGCCCAGCTCCTCCGACACGATCTGGGCGCCCCAGGTCTTCGTGCCGCACCCGATGTCGGCCGCGCCCATGTTGAGGTTGGCGCTGCCGTCGGCGAAGAGCTTGACGATGACCGTTGCCGGCGGACCGCCGCTGCCGCCCTGCCACATGCCGCCGGCCACGCCGACGCCGCGCTTGATGTGCGCCGGCGCCTGAGGCTTCCTGCGTGCGTCGGCCCATCCGAAGGTCTTCGCGCCTTCCCGCAGGCAGTCGGCAAACCCCGTCGTCGAGTACGGGGGATTCCCGTTGCGCGACTGGCTCACGAGCGCGATGTTCTTGAGCCGGAGATCGACCGGATCCATGCCGAGCTTTGCGGCCAGCGCGTCCATCATGCCCTCGAGGGCCCACGCGCCCTGCGGATGTCCGGGCGCGCGAAACGCCCGCTGCGGCCCGGCATTGACGTACGCGCTCTGGTTCTCGCACTTCACGTTCGGGCACGCGTAGAGCTCGCGGATGACGAAGTCCACGCCTCCGGTGCCGCCCTCGGAGTAGGCACCGCCGGATCCGACCACGCGCGACTGCAAGGCCACCAGGGTGCCGTCCTTCTTCGCCGCGGCCTTGAGCGTGATCGTGTTCGCCGGGCGGTTGCCCATCGACCGGCAGGCCTCCTCGCGCGAGACGAACAGGCGCACCGGGCGGCCCGTCTTCTTCGCCAGCAGCGCCGCCATGATGCTGTACTTGCCGGTGTCGAGCTTGGCGCCGAAGCCGCCACCCATGTAGTGTCCGATGACGCGGACGTTCGCGAGCGGCAGGTTGAGCGCGCGCGCCACGGTGGACTGCACGGCGTACACGCCCTGCGTCGATTCCCACACGGTGAGGCGCGGCCCGTCCCATTTCACGACGCAGCCGAAGAGTTCCATCGGGTTGTGCAGTTCGCACGGCGTCGTGAACGTGTGCTCGAGCACGACGTCGGCGGTCTTGAACGCCGCATCCACGTCGCCGCGCGAGTACGGCGGCGGGGCCTGGGGCACGTTCCCGCCGTCGCGCACGGCTGGCGCCGTCGGCTTCATCGCCTCGGCTACGGTCGTGACGCGCGGCAGGACGTCGTACTCGACCTTGATGGCACGCACGGCGTCCCACGCCTGGTAGATCGTGTCGGCGGCGACAACCGCCACCTCATCGCCCTCGTAGCGGCAGTGCGGATCGAAGAGCCGGCTCGCAAACCCGCTGCGGCCGCCGTACCACGGCACGTTGGCGCCGACCTGCCCGTCGACGAGGATCGCCCGCACGCCCGGCGTCTTCGCCGCAGCGCTCGTGTCGACCTTCTTCACCATCGCGTGCGCGTGCGGACAGCTCAGGATCGCCGCGTGCAGCATGTCGGGCAGGATGACGTCAGACGGGTAGATCGCCGACCCGCTGACACGGTCGTACGCGTCGACGCGCGTCACGGGCTTGCCGACGACCTTCGTCTCGGTCCACGGCTCGGGCGTCGAGGTCGGGGCCTGGGTTTCCGGCAGCGGGCCGTCCCAGAAATAGAGATCTTCGGGTTTCATCGGCTCACCTCCCCTGCCGCTTCAGGTCCGCCGCCTTCGCGACGGCCTTGAAGATGTGCGCGTAAGCGCCGCACCGGCACAGGTTGCCGGCCATGCCCTGCCGGATCTCGTCGAGCGTCGGCGACGGATTGACGCGCAGCAGGCTCTCGGCCGCCATGACCTGGCCCGGCGTGCAGTAGCCGCACTGGAAGGCGTCCTCGTCGGCAAAGGCCTGCTGGGTGGTGCCGAGCTCTTCGCCCGTCATGAGTCCTTCGATGGTCGTGATGTCGCGGCCGTCCGCTTCGACCGCGAGCGTCATGCAGGCGTAGCGGGCCTTGCCGTCGATGAGCACCGTGCAGGCGCCGCATTCGCCTCGCTCGCAGCCGATCTTTGTGCCGGTCAGGCCCAGGCGATCGCGCAGGACGTAGAGCAGCGACCAGCGCGGCTCAACCAGCATGGTGTGACGACGGCCGTTCACGACAAGCGAGACGCTGCTCATGCCGCCAGCCGCAACGACGTCGGCCTGGGTCTCTGGTGGCGCCGCGGACACGAGGCTCGCGGCCGCAGCGACGCCGATCGCACCGGTGCCCACCGACGTGATGAAGCCGCGGCGGCTCACACCCGGCGTGGCCGGCGCGGGTTTGTCTGTGTTGTCGTGATCCATGCACACCTCCGGGGGGCAAACGGAGGAATTGTAACCGGGATTCGGGATTCGAGGTTCGCGATTTGGAAGTCGGGGAGTTGGGCGGGCACGGGGGCCCGCCCCTGCAAGATCTCGCCTCTCGCCTTCTCGCCTCTTACGACTCCGCGAGGACGACGATGCGATCGTCGGGTCCGAACGTGACGGCCACCGACTTGTCGGGGTTGACGACGACCCCGTACGCGCGGCTTGCATCGCCGGCGTGAGCCGCGAGACGGTACCCGATGGCGACCTGGCTCTTCCGCCGAGCCGACTCGACGACCGTGTAGAAGTTCATCGGCACGCCCGTCGTCACGTAGTCCTGGGCCGGCTTGAGGTAGATC
>JAPKZP010000048.1 GCA_026393735.1 Acidobacteriota bacterium | reverse complement strand
TCGACTTCAGATTCTGCAACGGCGCATTCCGAAGTCGACGCTGACCCCGCTTGCGGCCATGCTGGGATGGAGTCTGACCCCAACGGCGACCCCAACGGCGGCTATTCGAGGGCGCGGGCGATGGCCTCGAGGCCCCGCGCGAGGACGCCACCGTCAATCCCCAGCGCGATGCGCATGTGCGCCGGCGCCTCGAAGAACCGGCCGGGCACCACGGCTGTCTCGAATTCATTGAACAGCCTCGCGACGAACGCGTCGGCCGATGCGACGCCCTTCAGTCGCGGGAACGCCACGGTACCGCCGTCCGGCCTCACCCACTCGAGCGCCGGCTGGGCCGCGATGAACCGCTCGAACAGCGCGAAGTTCGGTTCGAGGATCCCGCGAGCGCGCGCGGCCAGGGCCGGAAGGTGCTCGAACGCGGCGGCTGCAGCCCGCTCGGTCAGGATCGAACCCGAACCGTCGACGAGATCGCGCACGCGACGCAACTCCTCTGCCACGGCGGGCGCCGCCAACGCCCAGCCGCATCGCAACCCGGCCAGGCCGTACGCCTTGGTCAAGCTGCTCGTGGTGATGATGCGCGGCGAGAGCGTCGCCGCCACCGCCTGCCTCGGGCCCTCGATGGCGTCGAGGTAGATCTCGTCCGCCAGCACGTAACAGCCGTGCCGGTCCGCCACCTCGCCGAGCGCCCGCATCTGGTCGAGGCTCCCCAGCACGCCTGTCGGATTGTGCGGGTTCGTGACGATGATGAGGCGGGTGCGGGGGGTAACCGCTGCCGCAAGCCGATCCAGGTCGAGGGCGAAGCCCTCCTCGAAGCGCCGCTCGAACCGCACGAGATTCGCGCCGAGCAGCCTCGGCGCAGCCAGCAGCGGATCGTAGGCGGGCTTCTCCACCACCACATCGTCGCCGGGCCTGATGAGCGCGGCGCACACCAGGAAGTTCGCGCCCGACGTGCCCGTCGCCGTGGCCACCGCCGACGGCTCGACGCCATAGCGCGCGGCAATGCGATCGACGAGCGGCATCCATCCATCGTCGTTGCGACCCGAGAGCTCGAGCGACTCCCGCATGCCCGGCACGTCGTCGAACGTGCACCCGAGTACGTCGCTCCGTCCCAGATCGTTGGCCGGGTGGGGCCGGCGCTTGGCCCACAACAGATAGTCGGCCCGCGGAACCTCGACGGGGCGGGCGTCGGAGATCGGCGACTCCGGGTCCGGGAAGATCGTCGTCATGCCGCAGAGGATACTCCACGTCCTCCGCTTGGCGACGGGCTCTCCGAAGCGGGACCAGGTGCGCAGCCGACTCGTCGCCTCGGCGCTAGTGCCCCGCTCGTGCCCCAGTTCCGAACAGTCGGGTACGTGAAGGTCCAACGCGGGCTCGGGTGTTGTCATGGTCGTACCGTAGCCCTCTTCCTGGGCAGGAGGGCGTGGGCGAGGCTACGCATTCTGTGGCGCATGCAGGGGCGTTCCCCTGCGCGACGTCACGCAGCACGACACGCGGCTGCACGGGGCGTCCCGCGCCATGGCCGGCGGCACGCGTCTTGCGGCGCCAGTCGTGGGTCTGCCGGCCTCGATGCGGTCGAGGAACGCAGCAGGCGGAGGATCTGGTGATGCCGACTCAACTGCTGGCGCTCTGCAACGCGGGGCAATCGCCCGGGCGGGAAGGCGTCGGGCGGCGCGACGGCGGGCGGCCTGCAGAATGGACGCGGCCAGCGGCTGAGGACGTGACGCCACCCACGCGATCGCACGCTGACGCCCGCGCGCCGAAAGCCGCGCGCACCTTCCGGGCGCTGCCGGTCGCGATGCAGGCGTATCTGGCGACGCTTGTGCTGGCCGGAGCCGGATTGGCGGGTTGGGCGTCCGGGCATCTCGGGCTGGATCAGATGCCGCTGTTCCTGGCTCTCCTCCTCGCCGCGAATCTCACCTCTGCCGTCAAGATACAACTGCCGCTCGCCGGGGGCGGTTCGACCCTCTCGCTCTCATATGTCGTGAACTTCGCCGCCATCCTGTGCCTGGACCCGGGTGCGGTCACGCTGATCGCGGTGACCAGTGCCTGGAGCCAGTGCACCTTCAGGGTCCGTCAGCGAAACCCCGCGTACCAGACACTGTTCAGCATGGCCGCCCTTGGTGTGGCGGCCACGGCGTCTGGATGGACCTACGGGCTGGTCCTTCCGGCGGCGGCGCAAACCGCCACGTCCGAACTCGGCGCAGCCGTTGTGGCGGCGACGGTCTACTTCCTCCTGAACACGCTGCTCGTCGCGGCGGCCGTCGCCCTGTCGACGCAGGACCGGATTCTCCTGGTGTGGAAGCGGGACTTCCTGCGGAGCAGCCCGACCTACTACATCGGCGCCCTGGTCGGGGCAGTCGTGGTCCTCGTCGTCTCCAGCGGCGGCGCGATCTGGGTTCCCGTCCTCGCGGTCCCCGTCTACTTCTGCTATCGCATCTACAAGTCGTTCTCGGACCGCGTCGCGGACGAGCGTCAGCTTGTGCGGCAGGGGGCGGATCTGCAGATGGATGTCATCGAAGCGCTGGCGCTCGCCATCGAGGCGCAGAGCGGGTCGTCGCACCAGCGTTTGCTTCGCATTCAGAACTACGCCGAGGGGCTCGCGCGTTCGCTCGGGCTGGAGGAACGCGAGGTCCGCGGTGTGCGCACGGCGGCGCTGCTTCACGATGTCGGGAACCTCGCCGTTCCCGAGCACATCCTGGCCAAGCGGGGTCCGTTGACGTTCGAAGAGTTCGAATGCGTGAAGGCCCACCCGCGCGTCGGCGCCGAGATCCTTCAGGAAGTGCCGTTCCCGTACCCGGTGTCGAGGCTGATTCTCGCGCACCATGAGCGCTGGGACGGACGGGGTTATCCGCTGGGGCTGAAGGGCGCGGACATCCCGCTGGGGGCCCGGATCCTCTCTGTCGTGGACTGCTTCGCGGCCATGCTCGAAGACCGGCCGTTCCGTCCGGCTCGCGCCTATGCCGAGGCCATCGCCACAACCCGCGAGAACGCCGGCTCCTCGCTCGATCCGGGCGTGGTCGAGACGTTCATCGAAATCCTGCCCCACCTCGAGTCCCGGCTGCAGGCCGATTCGAGACTGGCCAGAGCGGATGGATCGCACGATGAGTCCGCGGCCGGGAGGCTCGCGCTGGACAGGATCGCGCTGACGCACCGGGAGGAGCAGATCCTCAACGAAATCGGCCACGCCCTGAGCGCGTCGCTGCGTGTGGCTGACGTCATCGCGCTCGTGTCGACGCGCCTCGTCAACCTGGTCCCGTTCACGTCGTCGGCTGCCTTCCTCCTCGATGACGCGTCCGGGCTCTACCTGTGCCGGCACGTGAACGGGCCGCACGCCGAGGCGATTCGCGGACTGGCCGTGGCGACGACCGAGAGACTCGGGGCGACTCTGCCCGATCTCGCAAGCGCTCAGGTGGCGGCCGGCGTACGCCGTCTTCGTTCGGTGCTGGTCGCCCCTCTGACGCTCGGCGAGCGTGCGGTGGGGGCGCTGGTCTTCTATCACGTCGAGCGTGACGCGTACAACTCCGAACACCGCCGGCTGGTCACCCGGGTCGCTGCCCAGGCCGCACCGGTCGTCTGGAAGGCACTCTCGTTCGAACTGGCCCATGAGCAGTCCGAGACGGACCTGTTGACCGAGATCACGAACCGCCGCGGCATGGAGCGCCAGCTCGCCGGCCAGTTGATCCGGGCCGAGCGTCACGCCAGTCACGCGTCCGTCCTCTTCTTCGACGTCGACAGGCTGAAACGTATCAACGACGTCTTCGGTCACCAGGCCGGCGATCGGGCGCTGCAGGCCATCGGCCGGTTCCTGGTGTCGCATCTGCGCGGATACGACGTGTGCGCCCGCTATGCCGGCGACGAGTTCGTGGTGGTCCTCGGCGACTGCGACACGCTTCAGGCGGAAGGGCGCCGCATGGCTGTCCAGGACGGGGTGGCGAGCCTCGACTTCGAACCGGAACCCGGCCGTCGCCTGCCGCTCTCGATCAGCGGAGGAACCGCGACCTTCCCCGCCGACGGGCGAACCGCCGACGAGCTAATCGCGGTCGCGGACCGTCGCATGTACGAGGACAAGTCCTCCCGCGCCACCGGCGGGAGTGGAGCGCCCGGCGAGCGACGTGACGAGTTGGCGGAAACACGATGAACGCCACCGCCCCCCGCGCTGCCAGTCTCGGCGCCGTCCCGTTCGTGTCGGTCGCGTTCGTACCGTACGATTGGCGTCAAGGCCTGCCCGTCCTGCGCGGGCCGTCGGCGACCTTGCGAGAACCGAGGCTGGCCGACGCGGACAGTCTCGCGGTGCTCCTCGGGGATCCCGACGTGGGGCGGTATATCGCCGCTCCGCCGATCAGCACCGCCGGCGTTCGACGGTTCATTCGGTGGTCCCGCGACGAGCGGGCCGCCGGCTCCGTGATCTGCTTCGGCATCGTTCCCCACGGCCTCGACGCAGCCGTCGGCATCCTCCAGATCCACGAGCGGGAGGCCCCGTTCCGCATCGCGGAGTGGGGTTTCGTGCTCGGGCGGCCCTACTGCGGAACGGGATTGTTCGAAGCAAGCGCGACTCTGCTGCTGCCCTTCATCTTCGAGACGCTGGGTGTCTGGCGCCTCGAAGCCAGGGCCATGGCGGCAAACGCCCGCGCGAATGCCGTGCTCCGGCGCCTCGGGGCGACCGACGAGGGCCACCTCAGCCGATCGTTCCTGCTTGGCGGCCAGTTCCACGATGATGTGCTGTGGGCGTTGCTGCCCACCGACTGGCGTCAGCACCGACGCTAGTGCCCCGCCATCCTGCCGTGCCGAGTCGCGCGCACCGCGGCGTGCGCCTGCATTCTTGCGTCTGGCAGCGTCCTCCGGAATAATCCGCCCCTATATGACCCTTCACGGCATCGACTACGCAATCATCGCCATCTATTTCGTGTTCGTGCTCGGCATCGGCGCGGCGCTGAAGCGCTTCATGAAGACCAGCCTCGACTTCTTCGAGTCGGGCCGCAGCCTGGCCGCGTGGATCACGGGTCTGGCGTTCATCTCGGCGAACCTGGGCGCGCAGGAAGTGATCGGCATGGCGGCCAGCGGCGCGAAATACGGGATCATGACGAGCCACTTCTACTGGGTGGGCGCCATTCCCGCGATGATCTTCGTGGGCGTCTTCATGATGCCGTTCTACTACGGCAGCCGCGCGCACTCGGTGCCCGAGTACCTGCGCCTGCGGTTCGACGAGAAGACGCGCGCCCTGAACGCGATCTCGTTCGCCATCATGACGCTCTTCTCGTCGGGCATCTCGATGTACGTCATGGGGCGGCTGTTCCAGCTCCTGCTCGGCTGGGACATCAACGTCAGCATCGTCGTGTCGGCTGCCGTCGTGCTCGTCTACATCCTGCTCGGCGGCCTGACGAGCTCGATCTACAACGAGGTGGTCCAGTTCTTCCTGATCGTGTTCGGCTTCCTGCCGCTCGCCGTGGTCGGCATCATGGCGGCCGGCGGCTGGACCGGCCTGCAGGAGCGGCTGGGCCCGGTCGCCACGAACGCCGGCTTCGCGGCCGGCGCGTGGACGCAGTCCTGGCAGCACATGGGCAGCCCGCAGGCGAACCCGATGGGCGTCGAGTGGTTCGGGATGGCGATGGGCCTGGGCTTCGTGCTGTCGTTCGGCTACTGGTGCACGGACTTCCTCGTGATTCAGCGCGCCATGGCGGCCAAGTCGATGAACGCCGCCCGGCGCACGCCGCTCCTCGCCGCGATCCCCAAGATGTTCTTCCCGTTCCTCGTCATCCTGCCCGGCATGATCGCCATCGCACTGCTGCCGGCCGGCGCCTTCGTCTTCAACGGCAAGACCGACTACAACATGGCGATGCCGCTGATGCTGCAGAAGTTCTACCCGCCCGGGCTGCTCGGCCTCGGCCTGACGGCGCTGCTCGCGAGCTTCATGTCGGGCATGGCGGGGAATGTCACGGCGTTCAACACGGTCTGGACGTATGACATCTACAAGGCCTACCTCCACCCGAACGCGGGGGAGGCTGACTACATGCGGATGGGGCGGATCGCGACGGTCGTCGGGACGCTCGCCAGCATAGCGACGGCGTATGTGGCGATGATGTTCGGCAACATCATGGATCTGCTCCAACTGGTGTTCTCGTTCATCAACGCGCCGCTCTTTGCCACGTTCCTGCTCGGGATGTTCTGGGCCCGGGCCACGGCCAACGGCGCGTTCTGGGGCCTCATCTCCGGCACGCTGGCGGCGGCCACCCACTACGGCCTGACCGGCGTCGGCGCCGAGGCCGCGTCGCGGCTGCACATGTATCCCAGCGACATGGCGCAGAACTTCTGGGGCGCCATCTGGGCGTGGAGCACCTGCTTCGTCGTCACGATCGTGGTCAGCCTGGTCACCAGGCCCCGCGATGGGGCGGATCTCAAGGGCCTCGTCTACTCGCTGACGCCGAGAATCACGGAAGAGGGCATCGCCTGGTACCGGCGCCCGGCCGTGCTCGCCATCGTCGTCGGCGTCCTGACCGTCGGTCTCAACGTCTATTTCTGGTAGGGAGCAGCCATGTCACTCGATCTTCGCCTTCCCCTTGGCCTGCTCTTCGCCGTGCTCGGCCTCTTGCTCACGGCCTACGGCCTGCTGGGCAACGCGGCGGTCTATGCCGTCTCGCTCGGCATCAACGTCAACCTCTGGGCCGGCCTCGGCATGCTGGCCTTCGGCGCCCTCATGCTGGCCGGGGTGTGGCTGGGGACGAAAGGGACGAAGCCCGAATAGGCCGGAGTGCGCCTGAGTTGCCCAAAGTTGCAGGCGTGGCGCAGGGCTTCAGCCCTGCGTGCGCCGGGGCGCAACCGTTTGACCCCCTGGAAAACCGCGTGCTACGCTGGCTGGGTATTCCCAGGTCGGGCGCTTTCGAAACGCGAAAGTGGCGGAACTGGCAGACGCGCTGGACTTAGGATCCAGTAGCCGAAAGGCTGTGGGGGTTCAAATCCCCCCTTTCGCACCAAGTCGTCCGTCGGCCAGACGTGTTCGCCGTCTCACTGCCCTTCAATCCCGAAAGGCACTGAACCCCTGCCCCAAGACTGCCGATACTGATACAGATGAAGGCTGAGCTTGTCGACGTCAGCGAGACGCGGAAGCGTCTCACGCTTGAAATCCCGGTCGACGCGGTCGACGCCGAAATCGAGCGCGTCACCGCCCGCGTCGGCCGTTCCGCGCGCGTCCCCGGCTTCCGCCCCGGCAAGGTGCCGGCGCGGGTGGTGTGGCAACGCTACAAGGACGACATCCTGCACGACGTCGCCCACGAGCTGGTGCCCCACGCCCTCGAGGAGGTCCTGCGCGAGCGGGACATCGACCCGATCGACACGCCGGACGTGCGGGACGTGGTCGTCGAACCGGGCCAGCCGCTGACGTGCACGGCGACGTTCGACGTGGTGCCGGCCTTTGATCCCGGCGTCTACCGGGGCATCGCGCTGCGGAAGAAATCGGTGGCGGTCGACGATCACGCCGTCGACCAGATGCTCGAACGCCTGCGGCAGCGCGCGGCCCGGTTCGAGCCGATTGAAGGACGCCCGATGGCGGCGGGCGACTGGGCCACGGTCGATCTGACGCGGCAGGTGCTCGGTGCCGAGCCGCCTCCGGCGCCGGAGTCGCACGAAAACGTGACGATCGAGCTGGGCGCGGCGGCCAACCCGCCCGGCTTCGACGAG
>JAPKZP010000251.1 GCA_026393735.1 Acidobacteriota bacterium | reverse complement strand
TCGCGGAGTAGCGCGACAGGTAATCGAGCGTTATCTGTTCGTGTGCCGCATCGTACGTGTCGATGCAATCACGGGCGATGATGACTCCGTAGTCTCGCTGATAGGCATCCAGGGCGGTGACGCGTATGCAGGCGTGCGACAGGAACCCCGCGGTCGGTGATGACCACTTCGTTGCCGGCCTTGACGCGCCGCACGAACTCGCTCAGGCGGGCCTTGACGTCGGCGATGCTGGCAGCCGTTCTCATGTGACCATGATGGTCATGAGACATGGACCTGTCAAGGCCTTTCGGGGAACCCGTTCGAGCAACCCGCGGGTGTCGCGCCGGGGATCGTCCCGAAGGCCGTGTTCTCCTGAGCGGGGGCCTACCGCAGCAGCGACGCCGCGCCGGCCCACATCTGGTACAGGCCGAAGGCGGCCAGGGCCACGGCCGACAGCCCCACCATCGCGCGGTTGACATGCGGGCCCAGGGCGCGCGCGCCGGCGAACGGGATCAGGATGACGGCCGTCGACACGACCATCGTGACGTAGAACGACATCAGCAGGCCGATGCCGTAGGCGGGGTTCGCCCGCCACGCCTGCAGCAGGAGCGGCCCGAGGACGAGCGACCAGGCGAGATACGGATTGGGGTTCAGCAGGTTCGTCATGGCGGCCTTGAGCACCGTCCTGCTCTGCGCCGCAGCGCCGTCCACTGGTGGCACGTGGTACGTCCGGAACGAGGTGAAGGCTCCGGCCGCCAGGTACAGCAGGAACAGGCCGCCGGCCAGCCTGAGCAGGATCACGACGAGCGGAGGCACCTGCGTCAGGACGAGCAGGACCAGGCAGATCACCGGGATGTCGCTCAGGATCGGCGCGAGCAGCGCCGGAAGCGTCCGCCGCCAGCCGTGCGCGAGTGTCGAGGAGATGAGGTACGCCTGGAAGGGACCAGGCTGTACTGCAGCCGCGAAGGCATACGTGGCGCCGAGAAGTAAGTAGGCGGGCATCGTGAGGTCGATGAACCGGACAGAAGCGAAGGGAGAGCATAGCACCGATCGTGCCTGCTTTACTTGCCAGGCCCGCGCGCGTAGCATGCGCAGAACCACTGTCACTCTTGCAGGAGATCCCGATGACGAAGGCCATCCGGTCGACCATCCGCTGCACGACGCTCGCGGTCGTGCTGGCCGTGTGCTTCATGCCCGTTGGCTCCGCGCAGCAGACAGTCCGGCCGGCCCCGGACGCCTACAGCGCGCTCCGCTGGCGCTACATCGGACCCGAGGGCAACCGCTTCTCCGCCGCTGCCGGCATTCCCGGCGATCCGTCCACCTACTACGTGGGCGCAGCATCGGGCGGGATCTACAAGACGACCGACGCCGGCGTGCACTGGCAGCCGATCTTCGACGGCCACCCGGTCCAGTCAATCGGATCCCTCGCCGTCTCCGCGTCGGATCCGAACGTCGTCTGGGCCGGCACGGGTGAGGGCAAGATCCGCAGCCACATCTCCCTCGGCCAGGGCATCTACAAGTCGACCGACGCGGGAAAGTCCTGGACCCTGATGGGCCTCGAGGCCACCGGGCGCATCCCGCGCCTCGTGATCGACCCCACGAACCCCGACGTCGTGCTCGCCTGCGCGCTCGGCCACGCCTACGGGCCTCAACCCGAACGCGGCGTCTTCCGCACGACGGACGGCGGCAAGACATGGACGAAGACGCTGTTCGTCGACGAGAACACCGGCTGCTCCGACATCGCGATGGACCTGCACAACCCGCGCATCCTCTTTGCGGGCATGTGGCAGCTCGAGCTCCATACGTGGGGCCGCACGAGCGGCGGCCCGGGCGGCGGTCTCTACACGTCGCGGGACGGCGGCGCCACCTGGAAGAAGCTCACCGGCCGCGGCCTGCCCACGAAGCCGGTCGGCAAGGTCGCCGTGGCCATCTCGCATTCGAACCCGAACCGCGTCTACGCCCTGATCGAGACGGGTGACGGCTACCCCTGGGACGGCAAGGAAACCGACGCAGGCCAGGTGTTCCGCAGCGAGGATGGCGGCGACAGCTGGCGGGTGGTCAGCTACGACCACCTCGCGATGGGCCGCCCGCACTACTACTCGCGCATGGCTGTGGCGCCCGACGATGAAGACGAGGCGTACTTCCTGACGGCATCGTTCGCAAAGACAATCGACGGCGCGCAGACGCTGAACGTCGTCCCGCGCGACCAGGCGCCCGGCGGCGACCATCACGACATCTGGATCGACCCGACGAACGCCGATCGGATGATCGTCGCCCACGACCAGGGCCTGTCAATCTCGATCAACCGCGGGCGCACGTGGTTCCGCCAGCGGCTCACCAACGCGCAGATGTATCACGTGACCGTGGACAACGCCGTCCCGTACAACGTGCTCGGCAACAAGCAGGACGAGCCGACGTACCGGGGCCCCAGCAACAGCCTGATCGGAGCGGGCGGCGGGTTCCCGGGCATCATTCCGCGTGCGATGTGGCACGCAGTCGGCGGCGGCGAGAGCGGGTTTGCCACGCCCGACCCCACAGATCCGAACATCGTCTGGTCGAGCGCCTCCGGATCCGGCATGGTCGGTGGCATCGTCGTCCGCTTCGAGGAGGCACGGAGGCAGTTCCGCAACGTCGAGGTGTGGCCCGACCAGTCGAACGGGCCGGCCGAGGGCGTGAAGTACCGCTTCGTGTGGGACGCGCCGCTGCTGATCTCGCCGCACGACCACAACACCGTGTACACGGGCAGCCAGCACGTTCATCGCACGACGAACGGCGGCCAGTCCTGGGACGTGATCAGCCCGGACTTGACGCTGAGCGACCGGAGCCGCATGGGCAGCTCGGGCGGCCTGACGGGCGACAACATCGGCGTCGAGTACGCCGGCGTCGTGTACGGACTGGCCGAGTCGCCGAAGGAGCGCGGACTCATCTGGGCCGGCACGAACGACGGCCTGCTGCACGTGACGCGCGACGCCGGCAAGACGTGGACCAACGTGACGAAGAACCTCCCGAACCTGCCGCCGTGGGGTTCGTTCCGGAGCATCGTCGCGTCGCGGTACGACGCCGGCACGGCCTACGTCACCGTCGACTTCCACCAGGTGAACAACCGCGATCCGTTCATCTACAAGACGACGGACTACGGCAAGACCTTCCGCGCGATCACGAACGGCATCCCCAGGAGCATGCTGAGCTACGCGAAGGTGATCTGCGAGGACCCCGTGCGGCGCGGCCTGCTCTATGCCGGCACCGAGAACGCAATCTACGTGTCCTTCGACGACGGGGAGAACTGGCAGCCGCTGCAGGCGAACCTGCCGAACGCGCCCGTGTCGGGAATTGCCGTGCAGGCGCAGTTCAACGACCTGGTGATCTCAACCTACGGGCGCGGCTTCTGGATCATGGACGACATCGGCGCGCTCCAGCAGATGACGCCGCAGGTGCTGGCGTCGGACGCGCACCTCTTCACGGTGCAGCCCGCGTACCGCTTCCGGCCGATCACGGCGCCCTCCACGCCGTACGACGACCCGACGGTCGGCGAGAACCCGCAGTACGGCGCGTCGATCAACTACTACCTCAAGGCCGCGGCGTCGGGCCCGGTGAAGCTGACCGTACACGACGCGAAGGGCGCTCTCGTCAGGACGCTGACGGGCACCGGACGGGCGGGTCTCAATCGGGTCTACTGGGACCTGCGCGACGAGCCGTCGAATGACATCCGGATGCGCACGAACCCGCTCGCCCCGGCGCCGCAGGTCCGGCTCGGGGCCGAGGGCTGGCGGCCGCCGGCCGGAGGCAGCTCGACGATCACGATCCTGCAGCCGCCGGGCACCTATTCCGTGACGCTTTCCATTGGCGGGCGCGAGCTGACGCAGCCGATCGTCGTGCGCAAGGACCCGAACACCGCAGGCACCGAGGCGGACATCGAAGCGCAGACGAAGCTGCTCATGGAGCTGCGCCGCGATCTCAATGTGGGGGTGGACCTGGTCAACCGCATCGAACTGGTGCGCAGCCAGCTCGAGTCGCTCGGCCGCGTGGTGACCGACGCGGAGGTGAAGAAGGCCGGCGCCGCGCTGAGTCAGAAGCTGATCGATCTCGAGATGATGCTGATTGATCTGCGGCTCACGGGCGGCCAGGACTCGATCCGGTTCGGGGCGAAGCTCATCTCGCGGTTCGGCTACCTGGCGAACGGCCTGTCGAACGCCGACTTCAGGCCGACGGACCAGCACCTGGAGGTGCAGAAGCTGCTGGCCGAGCGCGTGCGCGCCCGGGCGGCCGAGTTCGACGTGCTGGCAGCCGGCGACCTGGCGGCGTTCAACCAGATGCTGCGGGCGCGCAACGTTCCGAACATCGTGTCGGTGCGGTAGGGCAGGCCTGCAATGGGGCACGCCGGAGATGCGTCTGGCCCCGGTTGTGGGGTGTCATGTCGCGCAGGCCGACGCGACCGGAGGAACCGAGGCGACAGGAAGAACCGATCCACGGCCGTCCAGCAGGAGTAGGATGTAGCCGATCTTGTGCGGCCGGATCGCAGAAGTCAGCCAAGGAGGGGACGATGCGACACAGGAGTCTGGTGTTTTACCTGCTGTGCGCCACGTTTGTTTCGGTGCTGTTCGCGGCACTAGCCTGGGCAGGACCGTCAAACACCCAGGTCTTCCTCTACGAGCGGGAAACCTGCACCAACGACGACCCCAGGGAGTCGCTGACTGCCAACATGGACAGCAATTTCCCGGATCTCACGAAGTACAAGTACAAGAACGGCCCGGCAAACTGGAACGATCGCATTTCGTGCATCTGGGTCGGCTCCAATGCCTCCGTCAAGGTGAATGGGGATATCAACTACAAGGGGTCCTCGACGGTGTACGGACCCGGCCAGCATGAACTGCCTTCGACCTGGAACAAGACGATCAGTTCCTTCAAAGTTCGACCGAACGGCTACTGGTAGAACACTCCCCGGACAGGCGTCCGGCCGACGAAGAACGACTTGACGCCCTCCACGGTCCCGAAGCGCGCGCCTCGGGACCGCGGAGGGCTGAGGGCAGGTCTCGTCAGCGACCGCGGACGCTTCCCCAGACGATGTTCTCGGAGAGCAACAGGTTGTCTCGCCGCGCGCGCGGCCGTGAGATCACTCTCGAATCCGAATCGTCATACACTGTGGCGTCTACCCACTCAGGCCGGGTCCGGTTCCGAATGACCCAGGATTCACTTCATCGGCTGCGTGAACGCATCAAAGAACTGACGGCGTTGCACCAGACCGCCCGGATTCTGCAACGCGCGAACGCGTCGCCCCGCGAGGTCGTCGAGCGGATTGTGGGGATCCTGCCGGCCGCCTGGCAGTATCCGTCGGTCACTGAGGCGCGCATTCAGTTCCGGGAGTGGGAGGTGGCGACGCCCAGGTTCTCGGCGACGCCCTGGATGCAGCGCGCCGTTATCGCGGTCCGTGGAGGGCCGCCGGGTCTTATTGAGATCGCCTATACCGAGGAGCGCCCGCCGTCCGACGAAGGTCCGTTCTTGACGGAAGAGCGGGACCTGATAGATTCGCTGGCGGAGATGCTGCGCTCCTACTTCCAGCACCTGATTGCCGACGAGGGCCTTCAGGACGCGCACAGGCTGCTTGAACGTCAGGTGAAGGAGAGAACCGAGGAACTCGCGCGGGCAAACGAGCAGCTCTCGCGCAGGGTCGAGGAGTACGCCGAGGCGCAGGCGCGAATCGAGCGGTATCAGGACCAGCTCCGGCAGCTCGCGTCGCAACTGGCCGCGGTGGAGGCGCGGGAACGTCGTGCCATCGCCACCGATCTTCACGACCATATCGGTCAGGCGCTCGCGTTCATCAAGATGAACGTGGCTCAGCTCCAGGCCAACGCGACCTTCTGCGGGTTCGAGCACCAGATCGCCGACACGCTGGTTCTGCTCAACCAGACGATCCGGTACACCCGCGATCTGACCTCTCAGATCAGTCCGCCGGTCCTGTACGACCTGGGGTTGTCGGCGGCGTTGCGGTGGCTGGGCGAGAACTTTCAGACCACGCACAAGGTTGTCGTCACGGTCGAGGCGCCGACGGCGCATCGGCCCCTAACGGACGAGGTCGGCGCGGCTGCATTCAAGTCGGTTCAGGAACTGCTGACCAACGTCGTGAAACACGCTGGGGCGAGGTCGATTCTGGTCCGGCTGGAGATTTCGGCGACGGACCTGTCCGTCAACGTGACCGACGACGGCTCCGGGTTCGAGGTGGAGGCGCTGCACACCGCCGAATCGCTCGGCGACCATTTCGGGCTGTTCAGTATCCGCGAGCAGATGCGCTGTCTTGGGGGCGGAACCACGATCGTCTCGTCGCCCGGCCGGGGCACGAGGGTGACGCTGACGCTGCCATGCTGAGAGAAAGTGTGACGCCGTGAGGATTCGGGTGCTCCTGGCGGACGACCATCGTCTCTTTCGTGACGGGCTCCGGACGCTGCTCGAACAGCAGGCTGACGTGGAAGTCGTGGGGGTGGCGGCTGACGGCCAGGCCGTGTTGACCCAGGTCGGTGCATGCCGGCCGGACGTGGTGCTCATGGACGTGTCCATGCCGGGTCTCAATGGCCTCGAGGCAACTCGGCGTCTTGGCGTCGACCATCCTGACGTCGCCGTCCTCATGCTCTCGATGCACGTCGACCACCGTTTTGTTGTCGAGGCTCTTCGGGCGGGCGCACTCGGCTACATCCCCAAGGACTGCGACATCGGCGAACTGCGCGAAGCGATCCGCACCGTCTCCAGGCGTCAGATCTACCTGTCGGGGTCGCTCGGAGACCGGATCGTGCGGGACTATCTGGCGTTGACCGGCGATCGTCCGGACTCGGCGTTCTCGGTGCTCAGCGCCCGCGAGCGGGAGGTGCTGCAGATGCTCGCCGAGGGGCGCAGCGCGAAGGACATCGCCGGCGCGCTCGGCGTCAGCGTCAAGACCGTCGAGACGCACCGGAAGAACACGATGGACAAGCTCGACATCCGCAGTATCGCCGAGTTGACCAAGTACGCCATTCGCGAGGGACTCACCCACCTCGAATAGGCCGGGAGGCGGTCGCCCGGGCCATTTTGTCGGAACCCGTTCTCAGGCATCGCGCGGCGTGTTCTCAGGGAGGCCCTGATTCCCCCGTGGCGCCCGCCTGCGTACGATGCAGCCGGTGCGATGCGCCGTGACGGCGGATCCGCGAAATGGGGGAGGTTCCGGATGTTCGATACCGGCAATACCGGCTTCATGCTGGTGGCGACCAGCCTGGTGATGCTCATGACGCCAGGGTTGGCGTTCTTCTACGGCGGCCTGGTCGGGCGCAAGAACGTCTTGAGCATCATGATTCAGAGTTTCGTGTCCATGGGCGTCACCACGATCATCTGGTGGGCGTACGGATACTCCCTCTGCTTCAGCGGAGGCGAGGGCGGCATCATCGGAAACCTGGACAAGGCGTTTCTGGCCGGAGTGACGCTGACGACCCCTTCGCCCTTCGGCAGCGGCAACATCCCGGAGTTCGTGTTCATGGCGTATCAGATGATGTTCGCCATCATCACGCCGGCCCTCATCACTGGCGCGTTCGCCAACCGCGTTCGGTTCGGCGCGTATCTGCTGTTCCTGGTCGCCTGGCTCACGCTGGTGTATTTCCCGTTCGCGCACATGGTCTGGGGCAATGGCCTGCTGGCGAAGTGGGGCGTGCTCGACTTCGCCGGCGGGATTGTCGTGCACAACATCGCCGGAATGGCGGCCCTGGCGTCGGTGCTGTACGTGGGCCGACGAAGGGTCGGGGACAGCGTCCCGCACAGCATTCCGCTGGTGGCGCTTGGCACCGGATTGCTCTGGTTCGGCTGGTACGGTTTCAACGCGGGGAGTCAGCTGAAGGTCGACGCCGTCACCGGAGTCGCCTTCCTCAATACCGACATCGCCGCGTCGTTCGCCGGCCCGGTGTGGATGCTTCTGGCCTGGATCTTCGAGCGGAAGCCGAAGTTCGTCGGCCTGCTGACCGGTGCGGTCGCCGGACTGGCCACGATTACCCCTTGCGCCGGGTACGTCACTCCGACCTCGGCCGCGATCATCGGCATCGTCGCGGGCGTGGTCTGCTACTTCGCAGTCAACCTGAAGAACCGGCTCCGGTGGGACGACGCGCTGGATGTCTGGGGCGTGCACGGCGTCGGCGGCGCCCTCGGCGTCGTGCTGCTCGGCCTCATGGCCAGCACGGCCGTCAACAGCGCCGGCGCCGACGGACTCCTTCGGGGCAACGCCGGTTTCTTCTGGAAGCAGTTGCTGACGGTGGTCGGCTCCTCCATCTACGCCTTCGGCTTCACCTTCGCCATGCTCTTTATCATCAACAAGTTCACCACGGTCAAAACGACCGAGGGTGAGGAGGAGCACGGCCTGGATGACGCTCTGCATGGCGAATCTGCCTACGAAGGAACGTGACCATGTCCTTCTTCCCTGCTCGAGAATTCGATAGGGTGCGAACGAGCCTGCTCAGCCTCGCCCTTGCTGGCGCCGCGTGCATCCCTCCGGTCGCGAGCGCTCAGACGCCGGCACCCGCCGATTCCGCCCGGTCGCCTCACACGCTGACGGGGAGCGTGACACTCGTCAGCGACTACCGCTTCCGTGGCATCTCGCAGACGTACGAGGGGCCTGCCGTGCAGGTCGGCTTCGATTACGCTCATGCGAGCGGGTTCTATCTTGGCAACTGGAACTCCAATGTGGCGAGCCAGCTCTACACGGGCGGCTCTGGCATCGAAATGGATGTCTACGGGGGTTACAAGCGGTCGTTCGGGGGTTTTGGTTTCGACATTGGCTACCTCTACTACCACTACCCGAACGCGGAGTTCCAGAGCGCCGGCCACGCAAGCCAGGGCTTCGACAGCCAGGACGTCTATGTCGGGGGTTCGTGGAAGTGGATCTCGCTCAAGTACTCCCACGCCGTCAGCGACTACTTCGGCCTTGGATCGACCCAGGTCAGTGGAGGCTACTGGTCAGACAAGAACGACGGTTCCCTGCTGCCGGATCGCGGAGGATCGAAGAACAGCTACTACCTCGATCTGACGGCGAACGTTCCGGTTGGGGAGAAGCTCACGATTGGCGCGCATGTCGGCACGCTGAAGGTCAAGAACTACGGCGAGCTCGACTACACCGACTGGAAGCTGGGCGTGACGTACAACCTGAAAGGCTGGCTGATCGGCGCCGCCTGCGTGGATACCGACGCCAGTCGTGACTGGTATTACACGGGCGGCTCGAACGGCAACAAGGAGATCGGGACGGCGACCGTCGTGGTGTCCGTCGGCAAGACATTCTAGGCGGTCGGCAGGATCACGCCGGTTCGTCGGAGGCCTTTCACGTTGCCCGGGGCCACGATACGGACGATGAGCTGCGCCACAGCCGTTCCTCCTGAACGATATCAACGATGGCATGGTGGCCCTTCCTGAGGCAGCGCACCACGCACGCGATGAACCGGATGGGGGCGCGGCGGCGTCAGAAGTACTATGGCGGGACGTCCACGGCGTCCCCCTGACGAGGTGTTCCGGATGATTCGCGCGATGGTGGTCTCAGCGCTGGTCGCTCTGATGGGAGTGCCGTCGATGGCCCAGGTCCCGCAAGTCCCGCTGTTCGCGTTCGCGTCGCCCGACGCGGCCGCAGCGTGGCAAACCGTCAACGACGGCGTCATGGGCGGCGTGTCCGACGGCCGATTCAGGATCACCGAACGCCAGACCCTGGAGTTCTACGGGACCCTCTCGCTGGAGAACAACGGCGGCTTCGCCTCGGTGCGATCCCGGCCCCGGACACTCGGACTGCAGACCGGCGATACGCTCGTGGCCCGTGTGCGTGGCGACGGGCGGGAGTACCAGTTGAACCTCTACGCGTCGGGGCGGATGATGGCCTTCTCGTACCGGGCGCCCGTGAAGACCCGCGCGGGTGAGTGGATCGACGTGGCTGTCGGGCTGGACCGGTTCGAGGCGACGTCGTTCGGTCGGGTCCTGCCGGGGGCGGGGCCGGTGGATCCCCGCAGCGTCACGTCGATCGGCTTCCTGCTGGCCGAGAAGACACCCGGCCCGTTCGCGCTGGAAGTGGCGTGGATCAACGTGCTGCGTGAATCGGGCCGCTGAGGCGCTCGAGGCCAGCGCGGTGCCCGCCGCCTGCACCCTGAACTCCTGCCCGCTGTCCGGCCCAGCACGTCCGTCAGCACGTTCACTGGGAATCACCTGCTCGGAAGCGCCGACATACGGCCGAGGAGCGAAGACCACGCGGACTCCCACGGACAGGTCGAGGCGGTCAGTGCCGGGTGCGACAGACGGAGGGTGTCGGGCTTGCGGCCCGGCGGCTCCTGTGCCTGCGCCCGAGCTGGTCCGGCCGAAGCGGCGATCGTCAGCATCGCGATCCCGACGAGCATGGCCTTGTCGTTGCGCATGACCCTGCCATTCATCTGTGAACCGCATGCACAACATGAGTCCGAACCGGTCGACTCCTCGTCCCGCTGGCCGCCGGAATCAAGAATGCGGCGGCGTCAGTAGGACATCGAGTTGAGCCCTACCTTGCCGCGAAAGACCCAGTAGATGCCGATCGTGTAGGCCAGCACGAAGGGGATGCCGATGAGCGCGATGACCAGCATGATCGACAGGGTGGCCGGCGACGAAGCCGCGTTGTAGACAGTGAGGCTCAGGGCCGGGTCCGTCGCCCGCACGAGGGTCGGGAACATCCCCACTCCCACCAGGGCGAAGAGGCCGAGGACGGCCGCCGCGGAGGAGACGAACGCCCACCCGTGCCGGTCGTGGTGCATCGAGCGCGGCACGTTGGCGATCGCGAGCATCGTCAGCACCGGCAGGACGAACAGCACCGGGTGCGCCTTGATGAGCGCCGTCATCTCCGGCCGGTAGATGAGCGTGGCCATCGTGGTGGTCGCGTAGCCGATCACGAACACGATGATCGCGTGGTTGACCCAGCCCTTCACCATACGCTGGACGTCGCCGTCGGTCTTCAAAACCAGGTAGATGGCGCCGTGCATGGCGAAGAGCGCCACCGTCGTGACCCCGGTCAGCAGCGCGTAGGGGTTCAGCAGCGTCAGCACGGAACCCGCGAACTCTCCGTCCGCGCCCACGGGGATGCCCCAGATCACGTTGCCGAAGGCGACGCCCATGAGCAGGCTCGATCCGATCGACGCGATCGAGAAGCTGCGATCCCAGACGCGCCGCCAGCGCGCGCCCGGCTGCTTGCTCCGGAACTCGATGGCCACGGCGCGGAAGATCAGGCCCACCAGCAGCAGGACCATCGGGATGTAGAAGCCCGAGAATACCGTGGCGTACACGATCGGGAACGCCGCAAAGAGCGCGCCGCCGCCCGTGACCAGCCAGACCTCGTTCCCGTCCCAGACCGGACCGATGGCGTTCAGGAAGATGCGCCGCTGCTCGTCGGTCGGCGACCACAGGTGGAGGATGCCCACACCGAGGTCGAACCCGTCGAGCACGGCGTAGCCGCCGAGCAGCGCGCCAACGAGCAGGAACCAGGTCGTCGGGAGGTCGATGTGCATCAGGCCCTCATCACGCCCGGTGCCGCGCGTCCGCCGGCAAGTCGTCGTCGAGCGGCCCATGCGCGATCTTCTGATCGAGCAGGAACAGGAAGAGCGCAAACAGCAGCACGTAGATCAGGGTGAACAGCACAAGGGAGAACAGCACCGCGGGAGCCTGCACGGCGGGCGACAGCCCGTCGGCGGTGCGCATCAGCTTGTACACGATCCACGGCTGGCGCCCCACCTCGGCGGCCATCCACCCGAGCTGGTTGGCCAACTGCGGCCCGAGCACGCCGAACACGAAGGCCCACAGCAGCCACCGCGTCCTGAACAGCCGGCCACGCGGCAGCAGGACGAGACCGGCCAGCGCCAGGCCGATGAGCGCCATGCCGGTGGCCACCATGAGGTGAAAGGCCTGGAATGTCAGGTTCAGCGGCGGCAGGTCGTCGGCAGAAAAGGCCTTCACACCTGGGATGGGCGTGTCCAAATCGCCCGTGACCATCCAGCTCAGCAAACCCGGGATCTCAATCCCGATCACGTGCCGGTTCGCCTCGTCCACCCAGCCCAGGATGTGCACGGCGGCCGGAGCCGACGCCTCCATCACCCCCTCCATCGCGGCGAATTTCTCGGGCTGGTGCCTCGCGACCCCCTTGGCGGACCAGTCCCCGGTCAGGAGCGATCCGGTCGAGGCCGCGACCGCCAGGCCCAGCGCGATCGTCATCGTGGCGCGGGCGAATGCCTCGTGGCGCCGCTTCAGGAGGTAGTAGGCGGCGACCGACAGGGCGAAGAAGGCGCCTGCGGACCACGCGCCGAGCACCGTGTGAATCAGGCGATCGACGCTCGACGGGTTGAACACCAGCGCCAGGAAGTCGGTGATCTCGGCGCGCGGCCGCCCGGCCGCATCCATCACCAGGTGATACCCGGCCGGCGTCTGCATCCAGGAGTTGGCCACCACGATCCAGATCGCGCTGAAGTGCGCGCCCAGGCAGACGAGCACGGCGGACACGAAGTGCATCCGGGGGCCGACCTTGTCCCAGCCGAAGAGCAGCAGGGCGAGGAACCCCGACTCCAGGAAGAAGGCGAAGATGCCTTCGGCCGCGAGCGCACTGCCGAAGACGTCGCCCACGAACCGCGAGTACGCCGCCCAGTTCGTCCCGAACTCGAACTCCATGACGATGCCCGTGGCCACGCCGAGGGCAAGCGTCAGGCCGAAGATGCGGACGAAGAACTTCGCCATCTGCTGGTACAGCGGCGCCCTCGTCGCGAGGTACATCCCCTCCATCACCACGAGCAATACCCCGAGGCCGATCGACAGGGGCGGGTAGATGTAGTGGAAGCCGATCGTGACCGCGAACTGCAGGCGTGAGAGAAGGGC
>JAPKZP010000760.1 GCA_026393735.1 Acidobacteriota bacterium | reverse complement strand
AGCATCGTCGACTGGGCCAGCGCGGTGCCCGCCACCGCCAGGCTGAGGCCCAGCAGGAGGGCGAGCGCGACGCGGTACCGCAGGCTACGCATGGCGGTTCTCCTTGTCGGTCAGCAGGAACGAGGCGGCAAGTTCGTCCCACTGCTCCGGGGCGATGGCGCGGGCCATGCCGGAGAGAGGCGCGCCGCCGTCCTGGGACAGCGTCCCGAGGTCGGTCGCAAACTGTCCGCGCAGGCCCACCATGACCTCATCCATCCAGCGGCGGGCCGCCGCGCCGGACAGCAGGTTGGTCTGGTTGGCGCGGAGGCGGCTGGGTCTCACCTTGAGCAGCCAGCCATTCGCGTACGGATCGGCCTCGACCGCTGCGGCCCGCTGCGTCACCGCCGGGTTCACTTCGACGACGGTCCCGTCGACCGGAGACAGCATGTCAACGGTCCTGCCGTCGTCCGCCACCAGGCGCCAGGCCAGTTCGCCCTGGCCGACCGACGTGCCGACCTCGGGCAGAGAGACGCGGCTCAGCGGCCCCACCAGTTTCGCGGCAAAATCGCTCATCCCGACCGTGACGACGCCGTCCGTGCCGGCCATCAGCCACGCATGACCGCGGTGGAACAGGCGGTCGACCGGCAGCATGAACCAGTCGGTCGCTGCGGGCACCGGCTTGCGCGCGTGGGCGGTGGCCAAAGCCGGCGCCTTCGCGGTGCCCTGCACGTACTGCCAGAACGGTATGAAGAGCAGCAGGAACAGAACGGCAATGCCGTACTCGACCATCTTCGCCGAATACAGCGTCAGGATGTCATGCGGAATCATTCGAGGCTCCTTCTATGGTCAGACTACGATTCGTGATATTCGGGCAGTTCCTTCAAGACCGGCATGCGATTGACGATCCAACGGAAGGTCGACACTCCGATCGTCACGAGCGTGATCGAGACCATCACTTCCATCCAGCTCGGCACGTACCGGTCGGCAGCCTGCCAGTTCATGGCAATCACCGACACGTTCAGGCGGTTGATCACGATGCCGAGCACCGTCCAGGCGGCCGTCCATCGGACCAGCGAGACCATGCCGTTGCGTGCGCCAAAGGCAAAGACCATCGAGGGCAGCAGCACGAAGCCCACGGTTTCCACCAGGAACCACATGCCGTAGGGCGTCGTCAGCAGCGACCAGCGACCCATGTCGGCCACGCCCTGCACCTTGATGAAGAAGTAGCAGAAGAGGACGATTGATGCGCCTCGGGCGAGTCCGAGCATCAGCTTGTCGATGTCCACCGTGTGGTCCAGCCGGTGCTGGAATGCGCGATGCGAGAGGCCGCTTTCGACGATGACCATGCTCAGGCCAGCTGCGATGCTCGAGATGAAGAAGTAGGCCGGAATGAACGGCGAGTACCAGAGCGGGTGCAGCTTCGTCGGGGCCATCAGGAACAGGCCGCCGAGCGACGACTGGTGCAGCGTCGAGAGCATCACCCCGAAGACGGTCAGGCCGATGGTCATGCGGACGGCCCACATGCGCGCGCGCGGCCAGCCCAGCCACTCGAAGACCGGCGGCAGGAACTCCATGCCGAGCACCGAGAGGTAGAGCACTACGCACCAGGCGATCTCGAACATCACCGACGGACCGCCCCACGAGAAGAAGAGCGGCACCGGCAGATTCCACGGCCGCCCAAGGTCGGCGACCAGGCCGAGCACGGCAAAGAGATACCCGAGGAAGCCCGTCAGAACCGCCGGGCGGACCACGGGGTGGTACTCCTTCAGGCCGAAGATGTAGACCGACGTGGCGAGTGTGTAGCCGCCTGCAGCCAGCGCCACGCCGCTCAGCATGTCGAAACCGATCCAGATGCCCCACGGATTGGTCTGGTCCAGGTTCGTGGCCGCGCCGAGGCCGTAGATGAACCGGTAGGCGATGAGCGGGATGCCGATGGCCATGATCAGGCCGGCGACGAAGTTGCCCGGCGTCGCGAGGCTCCGCAGGTAGTCCCAGACCGACATCCCGAGGAAGAGCTTGTCGCTGACCCAACTGCGCGACTGAATCGCGGGTGCGGCAGGGCTATTCATGATGCCCTCCCTTCGCGCCGGTGCCGGTCGCGTTCACCTCGTTGCGGCGCTTGCTGAACGAGTAGATCCCCATCAGCAGGGGAGGCCACAGCGTCAGGACGAACGGGACGGCCGCGAGCGACGCCTGCGTCAGCGACGAATAGGCGTAGGTGCCGACCTCGGTGGGCAGGCCCAGCTTTTCGAAGGGCACGTCGGTCAGGTAGATCCAGCTGGTGCCGCCAACTTCGTGCTCGCCGTAGATGTGCCGGACGTACTTGGCGTCGCGGGCGTAGATGCGCTCGCGTGCCGTTTCCAGCAACGCGTCGCGTTTGCCGAAGGTGAGGGCGCCGCTCGGGCAGACCGACGCGCACGCGGGCGCCTCGCCTTTGGCTTGCCGATCGGCGCAGAAGTGGCACTTCTGCACGTACGGCAGCGGCGAATCATATTCGTACTTGGGCACACCGAACGGGCAGGCCACCATGCAGTACCGGCAGCCGAGGCAGCGGTCCTTGTGGTACACCACCGGCCCGGTCGGGGTCTTGTCGAGCGCGCGCACCAGGCACGCGGACGCACAGGCCGGCTCCACGCAGTGCATGCACTGGCGCTTGATGAACCGGGCTGGCGCCGCGGTGCCGCTCGTGGCCGCGCGGTTCACCACCGTATACGTCCGGGTGTCCGTCGTGCGCGGCGTGTTGAACACCGCGGGGTTGTCCAGCATGGCGGGACCCGGCAGGTTGTTGGTCTCGGCGCAGGCCGCCTCACACGCCCGGCAGCCGATACACTTCGTCGTGTCGACGAGCACGCCACGGCGTTCCGCGTTCACGCCCGCTTCGTCCGACGACGCACTGGCGGTGCGGGCGGGCGCGAGAGCCACGGCTCCGGCAGCCCCGGCGACCTTGAAGAATGTCCGTCGATTCAGATTCATAATCCGTCACTCCACGACGAGTGGTGGCAGCTAGGCGCGTGAATGGGACGCGACCAGCGTGGACACTCCCACGAGCACCAGCCCGAGGAGCGCAAGCGAAAGGATAAGCATCATCGGAAGACCTCCCGTCGGGCCAACGGCTCCGGGGCCGGAGCCGCAGCCGGTTGGCTGTGAGCCCGGATCCGGGTCAGCACGTCCTTGAAGAGCGGGCAGGCTTCGTAGTCATGCCCCAGACAGGGGTCGGCAGACGCAATCCGGTCGAGCGGGATCAGCTTCTTGACCGGGTAGGCCTGGCAGTAGAGCATCACGACTTCCTTGAGATACGGGCAAGACATTGCGGGTGCCCCTTTCCTCCACCAGATACCTAGCAAGGCCCGAGCCAGCACCGAACCAGGCATCGCGTGCGCTTGTAACATGTTGCATATAAATCGTTTACTCAACTTCAACCGGTTTGCCACACGCGCAGGGAGGAACTCGTAGACGTAGAATCTTTCAACGCGCTTGGTAGCTGCCGGACGTGTTCGACGTCAAATACGTAGGAATATGGCGCATAAGGCCTGAGTTGCGAAATGCAACGGTCATGTAAACGAATTCGCTAGTTCCGCAGGCGGAGACCCTCACGGCCGGCGCCGGACAAGCCGATAAAGACCCAGGACAGTAAAGATCTCATGCCATTTGCAGGCAGCCCTGACCCCGTCTCGTCATCGCCGGCCGACGCGCGTGTGTACCCGTGTCCGGACTGCTCGTCGCCCGTCTCGACCGGCGACGTGACGTGCAGCCGGTGCGGCGTGGACCTCGCACTCGCCGCGGTGCTCGTGGAGCGCCGCGCCCTGAGAGTGGTGCCGGCCGCCCCTGGGGCGCCGTTCGTCGGGGACGCGATGCTGTCGCGCTTCGGTGAGTTCCTGATGAAGCGGGGCTACATCACCCAGACGCACCTCGATTCGGCGCTGGAGCGCCAGCGGGAACTGTCTGCGAACGGGACCCGCGAGACGCTGGGCCAGGTGCTGCTGGAGCTCGGCATCTTGACGCGCGAGCAGCTCGAACTGGCGAGCGTCCAGCAGACCCAGGATCTGCAGAATGCCCTGCGGCAGGTCAACGTGCAGCTCGAGCAGCGCGTCGCCGAGCGCACGAAGGAGCTGGAGAACGCCTACCGGCGGCTCGCGGAACTGGATCGGCTCAAGGGCAACTTCGTGTCGAACATCTCGCACGAGCTCCGAACGCCGTTGACGAAGATCAAGGGGTTCACTGCCCTGCTCGCGGCGGGGGAGCTGGGTCCGCTCACGGCCGACCAGGGTGACGCGATTGCCGTCATGGAACGGGGCGTCGCGGACCTCGAGCGGCTGGTCGGCGACTTGATCCAGTTCGCTTCTGGCGCGCGCGGCGAGATGGCGCTGCGTCCGACCGTGGTGGCTGTCGGGGAGCTGCTCGATCAGGTGATGCTGCAGGCAGGAGAAAAGGCGGCACGCCGCGGGATCGCCTTGGCGTGCCAGGCGCACACGTCGCCGCTCGCCGTCACGGCCGATGCGGAAAAGGTCCGCTGGGTTCTCAATCAGCTGCTCGACAACGCCATCAAGTTCACGTTGCCCGGCGGCCGCGTGGCGTTCGGCGCGGACGCGGCCGGCGCGACCGTCCGCTTCTGGGTGGTCGACACGGGGCCGGGCATCGCCCCGGAGCGCCTGTCGGAACTCTTTGAGCCGTTCCACCAGCTCGATGGATCCGCGACGCGGGCACAGGGCGGGACCGGCCTCGGGCTGACGCTCGTGAAGATGATCCTGGAAGCCCACAGCTCGCGAATCTCGGTGGACTCCCAACTCGGCCGCGGGAGCCGCTTCCAGTTCGAACTGCCGTCCGTCGCCTAGCCGGCCACGCTCTCGTCCTCGCCCCGCCGCAGCCCGTACTTCTTGATCTTGTTGTAGAGCGTCACGCGGTCGATGTCGAGCGTGCGCGCCGCCTGCGTCACGTTGCCGCCGGCATGCTGCAGGACGGCTGTGATGTGCCGGCGCTCGACTTCGTCGAGTGTCAGGCCCGTGTCGAAGGGCCCGAGGCTGACGCCCGACGCCGTGAGCCCCAGATCGTCCGGCTGGATGCGGGCGCCTTTCGCGACGACCATGCCGCGCTCGAGCACGTTGCGCAGTTCGCGCACGTTGCCCGGCCAGTCGTGGCGCATGAGCAGGGCCAGCGCCTCGGTGCTGACGCCCTCGATCTGGCGGTCGGTCTCGACGCCCAGATGTTCGAGGAAGTGCTCGACGAGCAGCGGGATGTCCTCGCGCCGGTCGCGCAAGGGCGGCAGCAGGATGGGGATGACGTTCAGCCGGTAGTACAGGTCCTCGCGGAACTCGCCGTCGGCGACCGCCTTCTTGAGATCGCGGTTCGTCGCCGCGATGATGCGCACATCCACGTCCACCGCCTCGGATCCGCCGACGCGGAAGAACCGGCGCTCCTCGAGCACGCGGAGCAGATCGAGCTGGAGTTTCGGCGTGATGTCGCCAATCTCGTCGAGGAACAGCGTGCCGCCATGGGCCGATTCGAACTTGCCCTTGCGCCGCGAGACGGCGCCGGTGAACGACCCCTTCTCGTGGCCGAACAGCTCCGACTCGAGGAGCGTCTCGGTGAGGGCTGCACACGACACCGCCACGAAGGCCTCCTGCCGGCGGCCGCTCTCGGCGTGGACCGCGCGTGCGAGCAGTTCCTTGCCGGTCCCGCTCTCCCCGAGGATGAGGATCGTGGACTGGCTCCGCGCCGCGCTCTTCGCGAGGTCGAACACCTTGTGCATGCCCGGGTTCTTGCTGATCATGTCGCGGAAGTGGTAATCGCGCTTCAGCACCTTGCGGAGCAGGACGTTCTCGCGCACGAGCTGCTGCTGGGCCACGATCTTGACCATCATGAGGCTCAGCTCTTCGGGATCGAAGGGCTTCACGAGGTAGTCGTACGCGCCGGCTTTCATCGCCTCCACGGCCGTCTCCACGGTGGCATAGGCCGTCATGATGACCACCGCCAGATCCGGTTGCATCTGCTTCGCCGTCTCGAGCACCTGCAGCCCGTCCATGCCGGGCATCTTCAGGTCGACGAGCATGATCGACCAGCGCTCACTGCGAATCTTCTCGAGCGCGGTCGGCCCGTCCTCGGCGGTCAGCAGCGTATAGCCGTCCTTGGCCAGCCAGCCCGACAGCGATTCGCGGACGATTTCTTCGTCGTCAACGACGAGGATGCGCGTGCGTTCCTTGCTCATGGTGTCCGTCCTTGTAGCGAAGCTCCGTGAAGCGTGCT
>JAPKZP010000161.1 GCA_026393735.1 Acidobacteriota bacterium | reverse complement strand
GTACAGTGTCTCCAACACAGGCTGGCGGAAGCTCTCCGCGATGAACATCAATCCGACACCAACCAAAACGCTCACACCCACCAACACAGCTACTCCTACCGACACCCCTACCAGTACGTCCACGGGAACCATCACTCCCATCCTGACGCCATCCGACACGCCGACGCCAATCTTCACACCCACCAACACAGCTACTCCTACCGACACCCCGACCAATACATCCATGCCAACCATCACGAATGTCTCGCCGAACTTTGGCCCAACAACTGGCGGCACAAGCGTGACCATTACCGGCACCGACTTCACCGGCGCCACGGCGGTCAAGTTTGGCGTAACAAATGCAGCTTCCTTCACGGTTAACTCAGACACACAAATCACTGCGGTTACCCCGGCGCACGCTGACGGACAGGTGGATGTAAGCGTCACCACGCCGGATGGCACGGCGATCTCAACCAATGCCTTCGTTTACGTCCCGCCGCCCACCATCACCAGCGTTTCCCAGGACCTTGGCCCGACCACCGGCGGCACGCCCGTCATTGTGACCGGCACCAATTTCAAAGGCCCCGCGAGCGGCATCAGTTGGACGACCAGCCTGGTCACCTTCGGCGATACGGCTGCGGCCTGCACTGTGACTGATGCGACCCATCTCAGCTGCAGCTCTCCGGCGCATGCGGCTGGCACGGTCCTACGCTACGTGGGCCGGATCACCGCACGGGGCGAGGCCACGGTGGGCCTGGCCGAGTTGGATGCCAGGCACGCGTTTGCCAACATCGCGCTGACCGACAACGTCGTGCGCTTCTCCACGTCGCGCTACTGCGACAACGCGCTGATTGTGCAGGGGCCAGGCGCGGGACCGGCGGTCACCGCCGGCGGCGTGTTTGCGGATCTGCTGCGACTGTCTGCCTACCTGGGGGCCCGGCTGTGACCGTCTGGCCCCGATAGGGCGGGCCAACGACCGTACAAGAAAAGGAGGCGGCAGAAACCGCCTCTCTTCTTCGGGAACCTGGTGGACGGCAGGAGGCTCGAACTCCCGACCTCCGCGTTGCGAACGCGGCGCTCTCCCAGCTGAGCTAGCCGCCCAATATCCAACCATCTTACCACGCGGATCGACGCCGCGACAATTGGATCCAGGAGGCTGCGCCGGCCGGGCGGAGCTTCGTCGCTATCGCCCCGACTTCACCCACTCGACGACCCTGGCCAGGTACGAGGCGCCGGGCCGATCGGTCGTGCTCTGGCTCATGTACTTGAACTGCACGACGCCTTTCGCGTCGATCACCAGCACGGTGGGCACGTTCTGATCGACCTTGGAGCCGCTCCACTCGATGGTGAAGACGCCAAGGCCCTTGGACAGCAGCCGGTCCGCGTCGACGAGGATCGGGAACGGCAGCGGCACGTGGCCCTTGGTGACGGCGAACGTCTTCGGGTACACCTTGCGCACGCGGAGCATCCGCGCCCGGCCCGCCTCGTCCAGCGCAGCGGGGTCCGGCGGGTTCTTCCATGCCTCGAGGTCGGCCAGTTGCTGGGGGTACTTGTCGACCCAGTCGGTGATCGCGTCGCGTGCGTACGGAAGCACGAACAGGATTTCCACCTGCTGCTTCTGGCGGAACTGCTCGCGCGCGTCGAAATCCACCAGTTCGCTGTACTGGTAGTTGCACACGTGGCACCAGGCGCCAGGGCCTGAGTACCCGCGCGGGAAAATGAGTATGACCGTCTTGCCCCGGAACTGGGAGAGCGTGACGTCGCCTCCCTGGTACGCGGGCAGTGTGATGTCCGGCATCGTCGACCCGATCGTAACCGGGGCGATCGCAGGCGTCTGGGCTTTCAGCACCGGACCGACCGCGATGGCCGATACGCCGATGATGGCAACGATGAGCGCAAGTCTTTTCACGACGTTCTCCTTCGTCTGGCGGGGCGCCCGCGACCGCGGGCGTGAGACGATCAGGGGCCGGCGGACGCCGGCCCCACAACGAAGCGCGCGCTCGTACGCAGGGGCTACTTGCCGAGCAGGTCGGTATCCTTCTTCTTCTGCAGTTCGTCGATCAGCACGACGTGCTGGTCGGTAATCTTCTGGACCTCGTCGAGGCCCTTGCGCTCGTCGTCTTCGGACACGAGCTTGTCCTTGAGCAGCTTCTTGAGCTTCTCGTTCATGTCCCGGCGGACCTGCCGGACGCTGTTGCGCGCTTCCTCCGACATCTTGTGGACGTGGCGCGACAACTCCTTGCGCCGTTCTTCGGTCAGCGCCGGAATCGGGATGCGCACGAGCTTGCCGTCGTTGTTCGGGTTCAGCCCGAGGTCCGACGCCCGGATCGCCTTTTCGATGGCGCCGAGCAGCGACATGTCGAAGGGCTGGGCCACGATCGTCATCGGATCGGGCACCGAGAGGCTGGCCACCTGGTTGAGCGGCATCCTCGGACCGTAGGCCTCCACGTGCACCGGGTCGAGCACGGCAATGGTGGCCCGGCCGGTGCGCACACCCGCCAACTCGTGGCGGAGATGGTCGATCACGGCATCCATGCGTTTCTTCAGGTCCGCATACAAGCTCTTGAGGTCGATGACTTCCATGCTGGTCTTCTCCGGGGTTCGGACGTGAGACCGGTGCCTACGCCTTCACGGTCGTGCCGATTGGCTCGCCCATGATAGCCCGCTTCATGTTGCCGGGGGTGCGCAGGTTGAACACGATGATGGGGAGCTTGTTGTCCATGCACAGCGAGATGGCCGTGGCATCCATCACTTTCAGGCGGCGTTCGAGCACCTCGAGGTAGGTAATCGTGTCGTACTTCGTCGCGTCCGGGTTGGTGACGGGGTCGGCGGAGTAGATCCCGTCGACCTTGGTGGCCTTGAAAATCGCTTCCGCCTTGATCTCCATCGCCCGCAGCGCCGCCGCCGTGTCCGTCGTGAAGTAGGGATTGCCCGTGCCGGCGGCGAAGACCACCACGCGGCCTTTCTCGATGTGCCGGATGGCGCGGCGCCTGATGAAGGGCTCGGCCACCGCGCGCATCTCGATCGCCGTGACCACCCGTGTCACGACGCCTTCCGACTCCAGCGCGTCCTGCAGCGCCAGGGCATTGATCACCGTGGCGAGCATGCCCATGTAGTCGGCCTGCGCCCGGTCCATGCCCGCGGCGCTGGCGGACACACCCCGGAAGATATTGCCGCCGCCGATGACGATGGCCAACTCGACGCCGAGCTTCTGGATGTCGCCGACCTCACGGGCGATCTGGCCCGCGACGAGCCGATCGATACCATAGGTCTGCCCGCCCATCAGGGCTTCGCCCGACAGTTTGAGCAGCACACGGCGGTACGCGGGGCCAGACGATGCTGGAGTCATACGCGGACGGATTATAGCTCAGGCCTGCTCGCCGCTCTCGCCAAGCTTGAAACGGGCGAATCGGGCAATCGCGATGTTCTCGCCGGTCTTGGCGATGGCCTGCGACACCATCTGGCTCACCGTGACCGCCTGGTCCCGGACCGAAGGCTGGTCGACGAGCACTACCTGGCTGTAGAAGCTGCCCAGCTTGCCCTCGACAATCTTCTCGATCACCGGGGCGGGCTTGCCGGACCCCTCGAACTGGGCGCGGTAGATCGCCTTCTCTTTTTCCAGCAACTCGGCCGGCACGTCCTCGCGGCGGACGTACTTCGGGTCGGCCGCCGCGATGTGCATCGCGATTTCCTTGACGAGGGTCTGGAAGCCCTCGGTCCGCGCCACGAAGTCGGACTCGCAGTTCACTTCCACCAGGACGCCGATCTTGCCGCCCATGTGGATGTAGCTCCCGACCAGCCCCTGGGACGTGCTGCGGCCGGCGCGCTTGGCGGCCTGCGCCAGCCCGCGCTTGCGCAGGATGGTGACGGCCTCGTCCGCGTTGCCGTTGGCCTCGGTCAGGGCCGCCTTGCATTCCATCATGCCTGCGCCGGTCTTCTCGCGCAGGCTCTTCACCTGTTCTGCTGTGATTGCCATACTCGTCGTTCTCCGCTGTACACAACACGCGCCGGCGCGGGGCGACCCGGCC
>JAPKZP010000034.1 GCA_026393735.1 Acidobacteriota bacterium | reverse complement strand
GGGATCTGCAACTCGTCGCCGATGCGGCGGCCGACCGCGCGCGCCAGGTCCGCGCACTCCGCCATCGTCATCCCGGAGACCGGGATGAACGGGCACACGTCCAGCGCGCCCATTCGCGGATGCGCGCCCTTGTGTGCCGTCATGTCGATGAGTTCGCCGGCCCGTCGGGCACCTCGGAACGCGGCCTCGGCGACGGCATCGGGCGGACCTACCAGCGTGTAGACCGTGCGGTTCGTGTCGGCGCCCGGATCCACGTCCAGCAGCTTCACGCCGGAGACGCCGGCCAGTGCCTGGGCGATGGCGTCGATGACGGTGCGGTCGCGTCCCTCGGAGAAGTTCGGGACGCATTCGACAAGTCGGGCCATGGTCGCAGCCTTTCCGGATGGACAGAGGAACCGATCGACGGTTCAGGGTACGTCCGGTGACGTGCTGTCGGCAAGGTCCCGCGCGGCCGCCGGCCGACATCCGGCTGGTCGAGCGGCTGATCTACGCCCAGGCCAGCGGTTGAGCGCCTCGTGGTAGATTGAAGCGCAGACCCGTCATGGCCCATTCCACGTCCAGCTGGACGTCGTCAACAACTCGTGTCGAGGCGTACCGCGACGCTGTCGTCGCGATCCTCCTGATTGCCGCGGTCGCCGTCGCCGGCATCTCCGGCGCCGCCGCGCCCGCCTCGGCGCAGTCTCCCGCGTCGTCGTCGCTTCCGCGCACGCTCCTGTTGTCGCCGACGACGCTGGCCGGCGTGAGGACCGCGGTGCAGGCTGGCTCGTCGCCCTACGACGAGGCCATGGCGGCTCTGCGCCGCGACGCGGTCCGCGCCCTCGCAGCCGGCCCGTTTTCGGTGATGGCGAAAGCGCAGGTACCGCCGAGCGGCGACCGGCACGACTACATGAGCCTCGCGCGCTACTACTGGCCGGACCCGACAAAGCCCGGCGGCCTGCCGTACGTGCAGCGCGACGGCGAGACGAACCCCGAGATCGACACCATCCCCGACAAGCAGCAGATGAACGGCATGATCTCAGCGGTGTCGACGCTGGCGCTGGCGTTCTACCTGACAGGTGAAGAGCCTTCCGCGGCGCGGGCCGGCGTGCTCATTCGCGCGTGGTTTCTCGATCCCGCGACGCGGATGAATCCAAACCTGGAGCTCGGGCAGGGCGTGAAAGGGAAGGAGCCGGGCCGTCCAACGGGGATCATCGACACGCGCGGGCTCGCCGAGGTCGTCGACGCCGTCGGCCTCCTCCAGGGCTCGCCGGCATGGACGGCGGCCGACCAGCGCGGCGTCGAAGACTGGTACCGCGCCTTTCTGGACTGGCTGCTGGCCAGCCGCAACGGCCGGGGTGAGTCCGCGGCGACCAACAACCACGGCGTGTGGTACGACGTGCAGGTCGTGTCGATGGCGTTCTTCACGGGACGAGCCGACGTGGCGCAGCGCACGCTGACGGACGTCAGACAGAAGCGCATCGCGAAGCAGATCGAGCCCGACGGGTCGATGCCCCGCGAACTGCAGCGGACGACGTCGGCCGGGTACACGCAGTTCAACCTGGAGGCGTTCGCGGCGCTTGCGGCGCTTGGGGATGCGGCGGGCGTCGACCTGTGGCGGTTCGAGACGACGGACGGCCGGAGCATCCGCCGCGCCATCGCGTTCGTGCTGCCGTTCGTGCGGGACGGTCGACCGTGGACGCGCACGCAGATCAAGGCGTTCGACCCGGCGAGCTACTATGCGCTGCTGATCCAGGCCGATTCGCACTACCCGGATCTCAAACTTGCCGAACTCGCGGACAGGCTTGGCGGACCGGCATCTCGTTCGAGCCGTGCCAACCTGCGATTCGGACGCCCGATGCGCTCGGCCACGCATCGCTAGGACTCGTTGCTTCACCGCTGTGGCGCAGGGCTTCCGCCCTGCGGGAACAGGCCTGTTCCGCAGATTGTGGGACCGGTGGCAGGCACGTTGGCAAGGAGAATGGTGCTCATGAGACGACTTGTGCTCGCGTCCCTCGCGATCGTTGGGGGTTTCGGCTTGATGCTGTCGGCGCAGGGGAAGCGCCCGTCGGCGCCGGCCGCTCCGCCGCCGCCGCCGTTCACGATCGTGGAGGCGACCATCCCCGAGATGCGCGCGGCCCTGGAGCAGGGCCGGGTGACGTCGAAGGAACTCGTCCGCCAGTCGCTGATCCGGATCGCGACGTATGAAGAGCGGATCAACGCCGTCATCGCCGTGAACCCGAAGGCGCTGGACGAGGCCGACGCACGAGACCGCGAGCGCGCGGAAAAGAAAGTCCGCGGCCCGCTGCACGGCATTCCCATCGCCCTGAAGGACAACATCCATACGACGGACATGCCGACGACGGGCGGCGCGCTGGCCTTCGAGGGCCTGGTGCCGCCATACGAGGCGACGCTGACGAAGAACCTGAAGGACGCCGGCGCCATCATCATCGCCAAAACCGTGATGACCGAGCTCGCGAACTGGATCGCGAGCGGCATGCCGGGGAATTACAGCGCAATCGGGGGCTACGGGATGAACCCGTACGACCCGCGGCGCGATCCGCGCGAGGCGACCGCCGACGGCCGGCCTGTGATGGGCACGGGCGGATCGAGTTCCGGGATTGGCACCGCCGCCAGCTTCTGGGCCGCCAATGTCGGGACCGAGACGTCCGGATCAATCCTGAGCCCCGCGAATGCCAACATGCTCGTGGGGATCAAGCCGACGGTCGGACGCATCAGCCGGTACGGCGTCATTCCGATCACGGCGGACCAGGACACGCCGGGACCGATGACGCGGACCGTCACCGACGCGGCCATCATGCTGGGCGTCCTCGAAAGCGCCTCGCCCGATCCGAATGATGCCGCGACGAAGACGTGCACGCCGCCTCCCGGGCGCGACTACACGAAGTTCCTCAACGCGGGCGGTCTGAAGGGCGCGCGCATCGGCATCCCGCGCGCCTCGTTCTACGACCGCGTCGCCGTTCCTGGTTCCACTGAGCCGCGGGGCGGCCTGAACCCCGAGCAGGCCAAGATCATGGCCGAGGCCATCGACATCCTGAAGCAGCAGGGCGCCGTCATTGTCGATCCGGCCGACATCCCCAGCATCGTGGCTACCGACGCAAAGAACAGCTTCCTGCTGTGGTCAACCTGCAGCGGCCTCGACAACGCGAGAGGGAAGGACGCGGACTGCTCGATCGTCTTCAAGTACGGGATGAAGCGCGACTTCAACGCGTGGCTGGCCAGCCTCGGTCCGTCCGCGCCCGTGAAGAGCCTCACCGAGCTGCGCCTGTGGAACGTCGCCCACCAGCGGGCCGGAGCTATCAAGTACGGTCAGGCGCTGCTCGACATCTCCGACGAGATGGATGTGCGCGCCGATCGCGCCCGGTACGAGGCGGATCGCGCGAAGGACATCCGGCTCAGTGCGGCCGAAGGGATCGACGCGGTGATGAAGCAGCACCAGCTCGACGCCCTGCTTTTCCCGTCGTCTAGCGGTGCGGCGATCGCCGCCAAGCCGGGGTATCCGACCGTGATCGTGCCGTTTGCCGTCGTGACACCCGGCGCGGGCGGTGGACCGGCGGCTGGCGCGCCCGGCGCCGGCGGCCGTGGCGGCGCATCTGCGTTTCCGCCGGGATTCGAGCCGAAGCCCTCGCCGTACGGCGTAAGCTTCACGGGGATGGCCTGCAGCGAGCCGAAGCTCATTGAGATCGCGTACGCCTTCGAGCAGGCGACCAAGCACCGCGTGCCGCCCAAGCTCTGACATCGACGCTGCTCCAGGTGGACGACGGATCGCTCGGGTACGAAACGCAACTCAGGAGGGATTTCGTGAAGCGCACACTTGTGAGTCTGCTTGCGGTGATCGTGCTGCTGCCGTTGCCGGCCGCGATGTCCGGTCAGTCGCAGCCCGGCAAGCCGGCGGACCCCGCTGCTGCCATCCTGGCCGCCCATCGGAAGATCGACGACAGCTACAAGCGCGCGTCGATGTCGCCCTTCACGGCCGTGGCCGTGCGGTACTTCGAGCCCGGGCAGACGGTGCGGCTGCGTGTGGGCCCCTCGTCAGCGGCGTTCGAACCCGCCGATGCCACCCCGGACGGCGTCGACGTCACCCTGCAGGACGGCGCGTTCTGGTTCACGCCCGTCGCGGGTTCCGTATCCCCGGCTGTCCTCGGGAAGACCCCCGGCGGAGATGACGCGGTGGAGCCAGCTCTGCCCGTGACGTCCCGGCTCAGGGTCAGCGACAAGCAGGTCATCAGACTCGGCCGTTACTTCATCGAACCGCTCGCCCGACTCGACTCCGGTAACGTGCGGGTGTTCGATCCAGATTCAGCAGCGAGGAGCGCATTCGCCGGCCTGAAGTGGTACCCGCCAAACCTGGCGCTTCAAGTCGAGGCCGCGTTCACCCCGAACCCGTCCCCGGACAAGATCATCATGGCGACGAGCCGTGGGCTGAAGAAGGAGTACTACCGCGTCGGCACGCTGGCATTCGCCGTGGAGGGCACGCCGCAGAAACTCACCGTGCTGGCGATGTCGGCCAGCCCGAAGGCCGGAGACGAACTGTTCGTCCCTTTCCGGGACGCCACGACCGGCGCGGAAACCTACGAAGTCGGCCGCTACCTGATGTTCCCGTTCCAGACGGACCGCGCTTACGAGATCGATTTCAATGGCGCTACGAACCCTTTGTGCAACTACTCTCCGCACTACAATTGCCCGATTCCGCCCCGCGATAACGTGCTGACGGTGGCCATCCGGGCCGGCGAGATGGCCTATCCGAAGCCCCACTGACACCTGGGCGCGCAAGGCTCCGAAGATCTACCTGCGCGACAGCGTCGAACCCCCGAGGGCCCCTCACGTCACACAGATGGCGGGACGCCAACGGTCGGCCGCGTCCACCGTTCGAGGACGAAGACGCCGAGGAGGAGCAGCGGCACCGTCACGAATGCGTAGAGCACGAAGCCGACGGAGCCCAGCCAGAAGATGGAACCGATGATCGTCACGACCGGCTCCTGGCGGCCGGAAGCATCGCCCAGCATCATGATTGCGGCGGCACCGAGCGCGGTCACATACACGAACAGAACGCCGAGCCCGAACAGCTTGCGGAACCGCCTGGTCCGCAGGCGCCCGGCCGCGTACCCGAGCGCCATGCCAATCACCGGAAACGGCGCCGCCGCGAAGGCGAGGAGTGTCGACGGCGGCCCCCACAGATCGAGGACGGCGTAGAGCACGCCGAGGAACAGCCCGAGCAGCACGAACGAGAGCGCAAGGCCCTTGAGCATCGGCCGAGACGTTTCGTTCGTGAACATCGCGGCTCCTATGCCCCCATCTTGCCGTCGAGGTACGCCTCGTACGCCGCCATGTCGAAGATGCCGTGGCCGGAGAGGTTGAAGAGAATGATCTTCTTCTCGCCGGACGCGCGCGCCGCGAGGGCGTGCCGGATGGCGCTGTGAATCGCGTGCGCCGATTCCGGCGCCGGGATCGTGCCTTCGCACCTCGCGAAATCGACCGCGCTCTTGAAGACCTCCCGCTGCTGGTAGGCCTCGGCCTCGATCGCGCCCGCCGCGAGCAGGTGGCTGACGAGCGGCGCCGACCCGTGGTAGCGCAGCCCGCCCGCGTGCACCGGCGGCGGGATGAAGTCGTGCCCGAGCGTGTGCATCATCATCAGCGGCGTCGTCCCCGCCGTGTCGCCGAAGTCGTACTCGCGCGCGCCCTTCGTCAGGCTCGGGCACGACGCCGGCTCCGCCGCGATCGCGCGCAGCGCCGGGCGCTCGCCCTTCAGCTTGTCTCTCAGGAACGGGAACGCCAGGCCCGCGAAGTTGCTCCCGCCGCCGTGGCATCCGATGACGATGTCCGGGTAGTCGCCAGCCAGTTCCATCTGCTTCTTGGCTTCCTGGCCGATGATCGTCTGGTGGAGCAGGACGTGATTCAGCACGCTGCCGAGCGCGTACTTGGTGTCGTCGCGCCCGGCCGCATCCTCAATGGCTTCCGAGATTGCGATGCCGAGGCTCCCCGGTGACTGCGGGTCCTTCGCGAGGATCGTACGCCCCGCGCGCGTCGTCGTCGACGGGCTCGCGATGATCTCGGCGCCGTAGGTCTTCATCATGATGCGGCGGTACGGCTTGGAGTCGTAGCTGACGCGCACCATGTAGACCATGCACTCGAGGCCCATCAGGCGGCACGCGCAGGCGAGCGCCGAGCCCCACTGCCCGGCGCCCGTCTCGGTTGCGAGCCGCTTCACGCCTTCCTGCTTGTTCATCCACGCCTGCATGAGCGCCGTGTTCAGCTTGTGGCTGCCGACCGGGCTCACGTGCTCGGACTTGTAGTAGATCTTCGCGGGCGTATCGAGGAACTCCTCGAGCGCGCGCGCCCGGAACACCGGGCTCGGCCGGTAGAGGCGATAGATGTTGCGCACTTCGTCGGGGATCTCGATCCAGCGCTCCTGCGACACCTCCTGCAGGATGAGGCCCATGGGGAAGATCGGCGCCAGCGCCTCGGGGCCGATGGGCTCCTTCGTGCCCGGGTGCAGCGGCGGCGGCATCGGTGTCGGGAGGTCCGGCGCGATGTTGTAGAAATGCGTCGGGATGTCGGACTCGGGGAGCGTGATCTTGGTGTCGGTCATGGGTCCTCGCTAGGCCGAAGTGTATCCGTTCACCGCTCGGGCCGCCACACCATCTCCACGTGGGGTCAGACACCGCTTCGGACTTCCTGGCAGAACCTGCCGAGGTG